>NZ_CP065425.1:2765625-3072916 GCF_016772275.1 Heyndrickxia vini
CATCATCTGTATCAGTTGGTGGTTCAGTTCCAACCACATTTAATTGAATGTTATCCCCATCTTTAATTTCATAGGAGGATAGACCAATTTCCATCGTTTTACCGTTAAGTGATGTCGACCAATATTCCCCTTCAGCTAGTTTTGTATTTCCAATATTATTTACATATGCTAAAAAACTAGAATCAATAGAAGATTTTAGATCAATGTTTTTTGTATGGGCTGCAAGTCTTAAAGCAGCATAGGCATTCGTACCTTTAACGACTTCTACTTCTGTTTCTGGTAGAACGTCTTTATTGTTTTTATCTTTAGCAGTTATCTTTGCTTTTATTGTTGCTGCAGGATAACTAACTACTTTTAATAAAAGATCATCGCCATTTTGAACGGTATAACTCGATGCCCCAACCTGTGCTTCACTGCCATTAATATAGAAGCTCCAATAAAGTCCACCATTTTCAAATTTCGGTTCTGAATCACCTATTTTTACAATTTGTTCACCATAATTTGGGTCAATCTTCGTTTGAAAATCTACTTTCTTTTGTTTAGCCAATTCTTTTAATATACTAATCGCTTTTTCATCGTTCTTTAATTTCACTACAGATGTAGAAATTATTGCTTTCCCATCTTCATTTAATACTGTCACCATCGCTGCATTATCTAACGTAGCAGCAGCAACTCTTTGCCCGCCGAATATTGACCACTGTAATGAAAGTAGTAATACTGCAGTCAAAATAGCTAGAATTCGCCTTTGAAAAATCCCTTGTTTCACGTGTTTCCCCCCAATTAAAATAAAATAAAAAACATCTCCTCAGCGGAGATGTGTGGATTGACTGAGGAAAACGAAAATACCCTCAAGTTCAACACCACCCTATCCACGTAGGTTGTTAGGTGCAAAAAATAGGCAGGTCTCCTGGCTCTTGATCAATACTCCTTAAACCCTTCCCATCCTCAGATAGTGGCATTTCTTTAAGGAGCTCCCAATTACAGTGGCGGGACCGCGCCGGAATTTCACCGGACTTCCCTTTTCATGACAGATAGTACAAATAGTTCTATTTCTCTATCTATCAACCTATTTTTCTCACTATTCATTTAATACATATTTCACTATATCTACATATTTAAAGAGTGTCAAGATATCGTGCCCTTTAAAACGTTACGATTTTGCAATCACTTTACTATTCACCGTTAACGTTTTCCCAGTCCATCCAAAGACAATTGTTAACAATGGTGACAGTAAGCAAAAAAAGGAAAATGGCAAATAGTCTATAGTAGAAACCCCGAGCACATTCGTTAAAAATACTCCACACACTCCCCAAGGGATTAATGGATTTACAACTGTTCCCGCATCCTCTAATACTCTTGAAAGATTTTTATTAGCTAGTCCCAAATTTTCAAATGGCTTTTGAAATGCTTCTCCAGTTAGAATAATAGATAAATATTGTTCTCCAATTAAAATATTTACCCCAATAGCTGTAAATGCAGCTGCCATGATGACTGATCCAATTTTGTTTAAAACTTTCGCTAAAGCTTTTAATAAAACTGGAATTATTTCTAAGGTAAACAACAACCCACCCATACTTAAAGCAAGAATTACAAGTGAAACGGTAAACATCATACTATTCATACCGCCTCTCGTTAACAAGCTATCGATTGCTTCATTGCCCGTTTTTGAAACATAGCCATTAAAAAGAATTTGGAAAAGTTCTTGTCCGCTAGGAATATGGTGAAATAACGACAGAATAATTGCAAGTAATGAATTTACTGCTAATGTCAGGAACGCTGATATTTTTTTGTAAGCAAAAATCGCTAGGACAACTACCGGAATGATGCTGTACCAGTGAACTAAATTTGTTCGTAGTAATGCTTCTTGAATGTTAGATAATTTGTTTAAGTTTGCTGTCGATACACTTGGTGAACATACAGCATAAATGATAAAACTAATAATGAATGCTGGTACAGTGGTCCATGCCATATTTCGGATATGCTCAAATAAATCTACGTTCATCATTGTTGATGCAATGTTCGTTGTATCAGATAATGGTGACATTTTATCTCCGAAAAAAGCCCCCGAAACAATGGCCCCTGCTGTTAATGCTAAGGACGCATCAAGTGCAGATGCGATTCCAATAAAGGCAACTCCCAATGTTGCTGAAGTTGTTAACGAACTGCCTATCGCCATTCCAACAATAGCCGTAACAACGAAAACAATGGCATAGAAGTAATGAACAGTCACAATCTTAAAACCAACAAAAACCAAAGTTGGAATCGTCCCACTTAACATCCATGCAGCGATTAAAATTCCAATTAAGAAAAAAAGAAATACAGCGGAGAGACCCGATTTCGCTCCATTTACCATCCCTTCCTCAAGAATTTTAAATGGCACTTTCTTCATAAGCCCATAAGTTATAAGCATTAAAATTGATAACAAAATAGGGATATGTGGTGCAGCAGAATATTTCATTAAACTTATACTCATTAATCCTACAATGATTACGATTAGGATTAATGCTTCTATTATGGATGGTGTATGAGCTTTTTTACGATTAAACATGTTGATAACCTCCTCGATTGTTATAAAAAGAGCCTCTTCATCCCTAAGACAAGGGACGAAGAGGCTCTCCGCGGTACCACCCTAGTTAATGACCGAAATCATTCACTCTTTTATCCAAAATGATTAGCAACGGTGTATTTCATGTCTATTGTTGCCTGAATTTTCAGCTCCCATTCAGTCTCTTCGTACTGCATTCAATAGAATTACTAATGTCCGTTTTTTGGAATATCATTATTAACTTTTACACTTAAACGCTTTTAAGCTTTTATGCAATAAAGCATTTGAATATAATATACCATGAAATTGAAATTAATCAAGAGTAAATTTTGGGGACAGGTTGTTACACCTGTCCCAGTCATTATTCCATTGGATTTGTTAGTTTAATATCAGGGTTTTTATCTTGGAACCATCTAAGTGCAAAATCATTTTCAAATAAGAATAATGGTTTATCGAAACGATCTTTTACTAAAAGGCTTCGTGAGCTAGAAAGTGATTCTTTAACTTGATTCTCATCAATCCAGCGCGGGATTTTCGATCCAATTGGTTCCATAATAACATCAGAATTATATTCATTTTTCATGCGATGAACAAATACTTCAAATTGCAATTGTCCTACAGCACCAAGAATATAATCTTCCATGCGATATGTTTTGTATAACTGGATTGCGCCTTCTTGAACGAGCTGATGAACGCCTTTATGGAAATGTTTTTGTTTCATAACATTTTTTGCAGAAACTTTGACAAAAAGTTCCGGTGTAAACTGTGGAAGCTTTTCATAATTTAATAATTGCTTTCCAGATGTGATTGTATCCCCAATTTGGTAAGTTCCAGTATCATACAACCCGATAATATCTCCACTTACAGCAGTATTTACCGTGCTGCGATCATCTGCAAGAAATTGTGTTGATTGCGATAATTTCATCGATTTACCCGTTCTTGATAAGGTGACATTCATCCCACGGTCAAATTGCCCTGAGCAAATACGTACGAATGCGATACGATCACGGTGAGCAGGATTCATATTCGCTTGAATTTTAAAGACAAAACCCGTGAAATTTTCATCGGCTGGATTAATGACTCCGGCATCTGAATTTCTCGGTTGAGGGGACGGTGCAAATTGAAGATACGTTTCAAGAAATGTTTGGACCCCAAAGTTTGTTAAAGCACTTCCGAAAAATACAGGTGATAATGTACCATTAGCAATCCGTTCATTCGAGAATTCATTGCCTGCTTCATTTAATAATAAGATTTCCTCCAACGCTTGTTCGTAAAGACCAGATTGTTTAATAGGTGAATCCCCATCAATTTCTCCCTCTTCATTAAGTGGTATAAATCGATGATCCTCTTCTACACGAAACTGTTCAATTCGATTATGAAAACGGTCATAAATTCCGAGAAATTCTTTTCCCATTCCGATTGGCCAGTTCATTGGATAGGATTCAATTCCAAGTACTTCTTCCAATTCTGCTAATAGCTCTAAAGGTGTTTTCCCTTGTCTATCCAACTTGTTAATAAAGGTAAAAATTGGAATACCCCTCATCCGGCAAACTTTAAACAATTTCAGTGTTTGCTCTTCTATCCCTTTTGCGGCATCAATAATCATTACTGCACTATCTACCGCCATTAATGTACGATACGTATCTTCACTGAAATCTTGGTGTCCAGGTGTATCAAGTATATTAACTCTTTTTCCATCATATTCAAATTGCATTACGGAAGATGTTACTGAAATTCCCCGTTGCTTTTCAATCTCCATCCAGTCTGAAGTCGCAAATTTACCTGATTTTTTCCCTTTCACCGTACCTGCTGCACGGATTGCACCGCCAAATAAAAGTAATTGCTCAGTTAAGGTCGTTTTCCCGGCATCCGGATGGGAAATAATCGCAAAGGTTCTTCTTGATAAAACCTCGTCTTTCAAAGAAGTCATGTTGTAAAATCCTTTCGTTTGTAGAGTAATATTTATATTCTATTCCCTTGTTTATTTTCACATTGGAATCACCTTTCTACATTTCTCTTGTCCATTGATTGATTCGATGGGCTAAAGCTATTGCATCTTCATCTGCCAATTTTAAACTAAGTGAATTAATTAACTTCCCTAATAACATATCGCCAAAGTCATCATATGTATAAGTTGTAGACCATTCTATAACGGGAATAGCAACAACAAAATATTCATCTTTTTTATTCTCATATATGAATAGGTTCATTTCTTTATCATTGAGTATCGTTTTACGAATTTTCATTTCCCGTCCTCCAGTCACATTATATTATAAGGGAAAAGTGACGGAGAAAAAAACAAATTCGCCAATTTGCAAAAAAAAATAGAAGAAACAAACTACGGTCCCTTCTCCACTTTCTACTTTTCACGGACTTTCACTTTCATTCCTCCGTCCTACCATCATGACTGTAATAACATCAACGTATTCGATGTTATTTCGTTTTCCTGACTCCAATTATGAATGATCCTGTAAATTTCTTTTATATTTTCAGACGAAAAATTATAAAAATCCACTAATTCCACTAAATGGGAAAGTTGTTCAGTTGGGATAATTACTCGTTTTGCATTGAACAAAGAAAGATCTACATCATTTTTTTCTATTATTTCGTTAAGGGCATGGTAAATATCGAAACGATCCACTTGTTGTAATCCGATTAAATTGTGCCATCGAGCCGTTTTCGGTATATAAACGCCATTAAAATAAGCCGGTTCTTCAATTAGACCATCCACTTCTTTACTGCAAATGCCTCTTAACAAAAAATCTTCTCTTATCGCCCGTCTTTCTTTTTCAAACAGATCATTAATTATTTTTAATACAAGTAAATCTTCAACGAAAAATAAATGTTTTCCTTGTGTTATTTCTTTGCATTTGGAAAGAAGCTGTTCAAATGGAATAGACATAAAACTCCCCCTTTCAGCTATATAAAAGAACCTTAATTTATCCGACAAAAATTAAGGTTCTAAAAAACTTATAGTGAGACGATTTCTGATTGTACATAGGCGAATAATAATTGCTCGGTGTTGCTGATAGATGATTCATGTGTGCGTTCAAATGCGTGTGATGATTCAATTCCTGGTCCAACAAGACCATGGACAATATCAAATCCGGCACGAATCGCGGCTGAAGCATCAGATCCATAGAAAGGATAAATATCTACTTTATATTCAATATTGTTCTCCTTCGCTAAGTTGACAAGATGTTTTCGCAATCCATAATGATAAGGACCGCTAGAATCCTTTGCACAGATAGAAACTGTATATTCATCAGAGGATTGGCCATCACCAAGTGCACCCATGTCAACTGCTAAATATTCAACGGTTTCCGGCGTAATATTCGAATTTCCCCCATAACCGATTTCTTCATTATTAGAAATGAGAAAATGTGTCGTGTACGGCAGTTCAACATTGTTCTCTTTAATGAATTTGATCAGTCGTAAAAGAATGGCGGTACTTGCTTTATCATCAAGATGTCGAGATTTAATGTATCCTGATTCTGTAATCTCCACACGCGGTTCAAATGAAACAAAGTCTCCTTCTTCAATACCAAGATTACGTACATCATATTCATTTAGTACTTTTTCATCAATACGAACTTCAATATTATCTTCATTGCGTTCGGCTTTTCCAGCATCTTTATACACATGAACCGATTGCTGATGCATAAGAATCGTTCCTGTATACACTTTTCCTGAAGAAGTTTCGATCTTACAATATTCCCCTTCGACCGAATTCCAGCGAAAACCGCCGATCATCGTTAACTTTAATCGGCCATTTGCCTTTACTTCTTTCACCATTGCACCTAATGTATCTACGTGTGCAGTTAACATACGATGCTGCTTTGTGTTTTTCCCTGGCAATGTGACAATAAGTCCGCCTTTTCGATTTCTGTACATTTCCACATTTGTTTCCTTTAAATACTGCTCACAAAAGTCAATCACTTTTTTTGTATTTCCTGATGGACTTGGAATCGAAACAAGTTGTTTAATTAACTCCATTGTTTCTTTAGCATTACCATATGTATTCATGAAAGATCTCTCCTATTTTAAATTTTCTCCTTCTATTATATTAGAATATTTTGAAATACAATAGTCATACGCATTATTTTTTCGAAGCTCATGTATAATCATTTATGAGGAGGAATGTACAAATGGAAGAACATCGTTTTCATTTAACAGCAAATTGGACAGGTGGAAGAAATAGTGTTGGTGAAATAAATGCCGGTAATTTAAACACACAAATTTCGATTCCGCCTGAAATGGATGGTCCGGGAATTGGAACAAACCCAGATGAAATGCTCCTTGGAGCAGCAGCAACATGCTATATTATTACACTTGCAGCAATGTTAGAAAGACGAAACATTCCTGTTGCTAGTTTAACCCAACATTCAGAAGGAATTGTGGAAGTTGATAAAGGGGTTATTACATATAAAAAAATCATTCATCGTCCAAATGTCGTCTTGAAAAAAGAATATCCAATGGATCAAATAGAAAAAGTGAAGCAGCTGGCAGAACGGGCGGAAAAAAGTTGTATGATTTCAAGAGCCATTCAAGGTAATGTTGAAATTGAATTAGAAGCAATTGTCGTAATCGAAAACTAAACGGATATAATGAAACAGATACTTTTCTATTCTAAAAATCTTTCCTTTGGAAAAACTATTGGTTAAACAAAGAAGGAGGATTGATTAGATGAAAAAGAATCAAAAGCCGTCTATTGCACCAGGGATGGACGATGCAGAAGAATTAGATAGGGATGCTACCCCCGAGGAAATTGAAAAAGGGGAATACACGAATGTAACAACTTTTTCTTGGGATGAAGTAGATCCGAGCTAAAAATTTATGACAGCTTCTAGCTGTCATTTTTTTATCCAATAAAATGACTGTTCTCAGCTAAAAGTGTAAAATGGGGATAATTCATATTTTATGCAAGGAGAGAAATTACATGAGATTTGCAACAATTGGAACCAATTGGATTACTTCAACTTTTATTGAATCTGCCCGTAAATCTGGGAAACTTACGTTGAAAGCCGTCTACTCGAGGTCTATCGATAAAGCAAAAGACTTCGCAGCAAAACATTCAGTTCCACTTTATTTTAACGATATTACGGAATTAGCAAAACATCCAGAAATTGATATCGTCTACATCGCCTCACCAAATTCATTGCATTTTGACCATGCAAAACTCTTATTAGAAAATAATAAACATGTGATTTGTGAAAAACCAATTTTTTCAAATATTAAAGAGTTTACAGAAGCTTATACAATTGCTAATAATCACGGAGTTTATTTATTTGAAGCTATTCGGAACATTCATACCCCGAACATAAACCAATTAGTGAAACAATTACCCAAAATCGGTACGATACGAAGCGCTTTACTTCATTATGTTCAGTATTCATCTCGCTATGATGCGTTTTTAGATGGGGATACTCCTAATGTTTTTTCAACTGAATTTTCTGGCGGGGCATTGGTTGATTTAGGGGTTTATCCACTTTCTGTTGCTATTAAACTTTTTGGAAAGCCTGTAACGTACTCCTACCATCCAACTATTCTTCGAAGTGGTGTGGATGGGAACGGAACACTCATCCTCCAATATAATGAATTTGTTTGTACAATCATTTGTTCTAAGATTTCTCACTCATATATTCCTAGCGAGATTCATGGTGAAACAGGGACAATCATTATGAATAGTGCAACACCTACAAGTTTGGAGTTAATAAATAATAAAACGAAAGAAAGAGAGTCTATTAGTGTAAACCAAGAAGATTTAGATATGGTTTATGAAATCGATGCTTTTACCAATATTATCGAGAATAATGATCATCATGCCTATATGAAACTAATTCAATTTAGTGAGACAATTCTATCCATTACAGAAACAGTTAGAAAGCAAAATAATATTATCTTTCAAACGGATAAGTAACTATTTTTTCATAGAATCCAGGAAACGAATAGGAATAATGCTACCTTCGCGTTTTATGGATTTTGTGACACTCCTAAATTCCACTGGAATTTTAGACCCATATTTCATTTTCCCCTTCACTTATGGTACATAGTTACTATATAATGATTATGACTATATACTTAGGAGGCGAAGAATAGGATGATACGAGAAGAGGAACACTTACTATTTATTAAAGAACTTGGTCGCCTTTTTGAAGACTTCAATCATTGTAAATGTGAAGAAATCCGAAAAGATATTCTTAAGGATATTCAATTGCTAAGTAATGTAATAAATCCTGATCATGAACTTTCATTTCGCTCAATTGTCTAGATTTTTACACATTAAAAATAATTATTCATCTTCTGAAACTCTAATGTATACTACACTCCTTTTTAAATTCTAAGTGAAATATAGCTTATTCAATAGGAATTTGATACTATTTGATTATCTTATTTTGGGGGAACTCAAATGAAAAAAATAGCTCTAGCGTCTTTCACAACTATCGTTATTCTTATGCTAATCTTTATTATCGTGATGGAGCTTTACCCTTTTTCCTAAAAAACGTATACATAACCGTAAATGGCTGCTTAGGGCAGCCATTTTTTATGTGTCCCAATAAAATCCTTTACATTATTTTTATTTTTTTGGCAATACTAAATAGCAAATAATAAAAGGATGGATATTATTTATGGATTTAATAACGTCAATCTTCGCATATTTTGGTTTTGGTGTGCCAATGATCATTTTTGCTATTGCCATTCTAATTGAAATATTAAAGAGAAATCCAACGGAAGAATGAAGAGTTTAGAAAGGATAAAGGATATTGATGAATGTAATGAAATTAGTAGAAGCATATCTACCATTTATAGGATTTGGATTCTCATTTAGCGTATTCATTATCGCCTTCAGTGCCAGTACTATTAAAAAAATGAAAACAAAGAACCAAAATTAGCTAGAGAATAATCTTAACAAATTCTTAATATTAAATTAACTAAATATTAGTATACATTCATTATGATTAATTTGTATCCGATATAGCAGATACTTCCCCCCGAAAAATCCAGCTTGCTGGATTTTTTTGTGCTTCAATCCCTATCAAATTAACGGAAAGATAAATGTAATGAAAATGAGGCTTAATAATGCACTGGACTAGTTTTTAGAACCAGTCTGATAAGAGAAACTTTTTTGTTGTGAGCTGTGAATTTAGTGAGGCGGGATGATGATGGCGAGTATACCTCTGTAATGGTACCGGAATTGGGTATAGCGGGACATTGGTAACGTGAATCACACAGCTATGTTTCAGTATTGGGTGAAGCGGTACGATGATAACGCAAAGCACACAGCTATGGTGCCGGTATTGGGTGAAGCGGTACGATAATAACGCGAATCACACAACTATGGTGCCGGTATTGGGTGAAGCGGTACGATAATAACGTGAATCACACAGCTATGGTGCCGGTATTGGGTGAAGCGGTACAATAATAACGCAAATCACACAACTATGGTGCCGGTATTGGGTGAAGCGGTACGATAATAACGCGAATCACACAACTATGGTGCCGGTATTGGGTGAAGCGGTACGATAATAACGTGAATCACACAGCTATGGTGCCGGTATTGGGTGAAGCGGTACAATAATAACGCAAATCACACAACTATGGTGCCGGTATTGGGTGAAGCGGTACGATAATAACGCGAATCACTCAGCTATGGTTCCGGTATTGGGTGAAGCGGTACGATAATAACGCAAAGCACACGGCTATGGTTCCGGTATTGGGTGAAGCGGTACGCTAGCTGCTCCGAACCTGCTGAAACGGTTACCCTAAGGTAAGAACCGTGCTACAAACACCTCCATAAGATTCGAAATTCCCTGTCCGTTCTTTCCTAGTGTATAGACACCTTCGAATTCCCGAATCCATTATTTTTTTAAGTGTATGATATTTGGATCCTCAATATCCAATAGTTCTGTCCTATCATCCCATTCGTCTATTATGCTTTCTGGAAGCTCTTCTTCTTCCATTTCTTCATACATTTCTTCTGTCCATCTTCCTTTAATAAAATTGAATAATCTGTTTGGCAATTACAACACCCCATTTATAATAAAATAACCGCTCTACATTAGTATTTGACTTAAAAAACAGTTTTTATCCAAAATGAGATATAAATTTTACCTATAAAAAAAAGCCCAACTGCGTCGCAATTGAGCTTTGATCTCGTTATTAACCAATAAATAATCCGATGGCCAACAATAGTCCAAAAAAAGTATTCGTTTGTGCTGTTGATTTCATTGCTATAATCATTTTCATACCAACCCCGCCACCTACGAATCCTTTAATCGCTTTAATCGGAATCGGTAGACTTAAAAAGACAAAACATGTCCACGGACTTACAATATTCATCACAACTAATAATAATATCCATAAATATGCAAGAGCAAAGGCTACACCTAATACATAGATTGCATTTTTCCGGCCAATTAAGATAGCTAATGTCTTTCTTCCACCAAGCGTATCTTCCTCAATATCCCGAATATTATTAGCTAAATTGATCGCACCAACTAAAATAGCAATCGGAATAGATAATAAAATACTTTGTTGATTAACATATCCTGTTTGAATAAAGAATGAAATCAAAATAAACATTGAACCCATACAAACACCGGCAAATAACTCCCCGAATGGTGTATAAGCAATTGGGAGTGGACCACCAGTGTATAGATAACCGATTGCCATGCCAACCACCCCAATTAACGCTAACCACCAGCTACTTGTCATACAAATATAAAATCCGAAAATAATTGCTATTGCGTAACATAAAATAGCTAATTGTAGTACGGTTTTGGGCTTCATTCCTTCACGGACAATTGCTCCACCGATTCCGACAGAATCAGCGGTATCCAATCCCCTTTTAAAATCGTAATACTCATTAAATAAGTTCGTAGCAATTTGAATAAATAAACAAGAAAATAGCATAGCTAAAAAGAGCCATATATCAATATGATTATAGAATCTTGCAGCTGCAGTACCAATTAGGACGGGTACAAATGAAGCTGTTAAAGTATGAGGACGAGTTAACTTCCACAACACCTTCAAGTTCTTTTTTCGATTCGTATCCATGATTTTTAATCCTTTCTTTAATCATACTTATCCGTTCAATATTTTATCATATTTTCACTTAATACGTTATATAAAAAATTTAGAAAAACCGTTTAAACTTACTTTTTATTAGAATCATCACAAACACCAATTGTAATAATTTCTTTATAAGTCCTGGACAAGAACAAAAAAAGTACCCAATCATGGACTGGGTACAAAAAATATATACAGATAGGGGAAAAGAAAGATAAGTCTTATCAAATATTATACTTACTTTAAAGCGTTAATACATGAGGAAATTAGATTAATACTATTTTCCCCTTTTTAACTTTCACTTCTTTAAAATTAAATTTTTCCATAAAAAAGACACATCCCAAAATAAGAAATGTGTCAATAATGGTATGACCTGTGAGGGACTTGAACCCCCGACCCCAACCCTGTCAAGGTTGTGCTCTCCCAACTGAGCTAACAGATCGCTATAAAATATGTAAGACAATAATAAATATATTATGCATCCACTCTTATGTCAACTATTTTTTAGCTATAAAAATTATTTTCTTTTTTAATTAGTTCGAAGTAAAATTATAGGTAATAGATAGGAGGAAGTAAATTGAGTACACAAAAAAGCACGATTACGGAAATAATGTTTGAGAGTAAAGTATTAGGGGAAAATTTAACTATCCTAGTATATTTACCTGCCAATTATTCCCCATTGTATAAATATAATTTATTAATTGCGCAAGATGGGAAGGATTATTTTCAACTAGGAAGAATAGCGAGAGTGGCGGATGAGTTATTGGAGAAAGATGAAATTGAAAACGTTATTATTGTGGGCATTCCCTATCAAAATGTCAATGATCGGCGAAAGAAATACCATCCTGAAGGTGAACAAAATGATGCCTATATTCGTTTTTTAGCACATGAGCTTGTTCCATTTTTGGATGAAGAATATCCTACATATCACGTTGGAAATGGGCGCATATTAATTGGAGATTCACTTGGAGCAACTGTTTCATTAATGACTGCAGTTAAATATCCAAATATTTTTGGAAAAGTTATCTTGCAATCACCGTTGGTCAATGATCAAGTATTACAACTTGTCGAAAATCATCCAGCCCCCCATCTGCTAGATATATATCATATTATTGGCAAGGGAGAAACTGAAGTGAAGACTACAAATGGAAGTATTCAAGATTTTCTGACGCCAAATCGCGAACTTCATCAACTATTCGAAGAAAAAGGTTTTCAAAATTTTTATGAGGAATTTGAAGGAAATCATACGTGGAAGTTTTGGCAGCCTGATTTAAAAAGAGCATTGAAACATGCATTATAGGCTGAAACATAGTTTATTATGTTAAATTTTTTGAAAAATTGTTATAATGGTATTAATTCAAGTATTTTAAAGGAGGTAATAACAAATGAAATATGGTATTGTCATGTTTCCATCAAAGAAACTACAAGATCTTGTGAATTCCTACAGAAAAAGATATGATCCTCATTATGCGCTGATTCCTCCTCATATTACTCTAAAACATGTATTTGAATCTACGGATGATGAAATTAAAACGATTTCACATAAACTTAAACAATTATCTAAACAGCATCACCCGATGAAGATTCATGTATCAAAGGTTAGTTCGTTCCAACCTGTAAATAATACAATTTATTTCAAAGTGGAACCGACAGAAGAACTTGAACAATTACACAAAGAATTGTACAGTGAACTGCCTGGTGAAGATCCAGAGTATTCTTTTGTACCTCATATTACCATTGGTCAAAAGTTATCAAATGACGAACATTCTGATATTTACGGACAGCTAAGTATGGTTGGAATCGAGCATGAAGAAGTGATCGATCGTTTTCATCTTTTATATCAACTTGAAAGTGGTCAATGGACCGTTTATGAAACATATCGCCTAGGAGAGGAATAATTGCACTGTGAAAGTCATTCAAGTAGAAACAGACGAACAATTAAATGATGCATTTTCTATTAGAAAAACAGTATTTGTCGAAGAACAACATGTCGATGTTGAGGAAGAAATTGACCAATACGAAGAAGCTTCAAAGCATTTTGTCTTATATGATGAAAATAATGCGGCCGGAGCCGGGCGTTTCCGAATCCTTGATGGAAAGGGAAAGGTAGAACGAATATGTATTCTGCCTGCTTATCGCGGCAAAGGTGCCGGCAAAATAGTGATGGATGCAATTGAACAATATGCAGCACAGCAAGATGTTCACGTCTTAAAACTTAATGCGCAAACGCATGCCATCCCTTTTTATGAAAAATTAGGCTATGTAGTTATCTCAGAGGAGTTTATGGATGCTGGAATTCCTCATAAAACGATGGAAAAACGCATTTAATGAATGAGGGTATCAAAAGATGCCCTCATTTTCTTTTTAGATGATTTTATAAAAATACCACCTTTAGGAAAGCTTACTACTAAAGGAGGATATTATGAAGCTGTTTATTGAATACATATTGGATGAACTTGAACAAATTGGTTTAAATCATAAATATCGTGTTTCTCTTTCCTCTTCAAAAAATGAGGAAAATTACGTAAGAGGTGTTATGCAATTCTTCGATCAATACTTTGATATACATTTTATTATTATTTTTAGCTATCCTGAAGAAAATCCAAATTTAAATTATATTTTTTGGATTCTCGATCAGCAAGGTAATAAAAGTTTAATTAATGGCACCGAAAAAAAAGAGAAAAAAACCGACATCATTAAAGAAAAGGCACTGAAAGAAATAAAAATAAACTTAACTGAAGGAGAAGATATCCGCTACCTACTGGAAGAAATTAATCAAATCGTAGAAGCCAATTTATAAAACCAGTTTACTGGTTTTTTTTTGTCTAATTCTCCCTTTTACTTATTCCTCCTTCAAACTTCCAAAATTCAGGTACCTAATTATCACTCCTACATATCTTATATTGAATAATTACCTAGGCATTAGCACAAAAGATTTAGGAAGGATGCGATGAATCTGAAAAGAAAACATGTACAATTAATCCCCTTTTTACTTTTCATCTTATTCATATCAACAATTTTGAGTGGGTGTAATAAAGAGAATACAAAGGCAGCTTCTTCAGAAGAAAAAGTTTTGAAAATTGGCTATCAGAAAAATTGTCCATTAGTCATTCTAAAAGAACTTGGTACATTGGAAAAAGAATTAAAATCACATGGTTATAAGGTAAAATGGTCTGAATTCCAAGCGGGTCCGGCATTACTTGAAGCATTAAATGCTGGCAGTATTGATTTTGGCAGAACCGGTGATTCTCCACCTATTTTTGCACAAGCAGCAGGATCCTCACTACTTTATGTTGCATCGGGAATATCTAAATATCAAGGCTCCGGCATCCTTGTAAAAAAAGATGGACCAATCAAAAATTTAGCTGATCTCAAAGGGAAAAAAATTGCCTTTGCAAAAGGTTCAAGCTCCCATTTTTTACTCATTAATGCGTTAAAAAAATCGGATATTTCAATAAATGATATTGAACCTGCTTATTTAGCACCAGGTGACGCAAGAATTGCTTTCGAACAAAATAAAGTTGATGCTTGGGTCGTATGGGACCCATTTACGGCAGATGCTGAAAAATTACCTAATACTAAATTACTCGTAAATGGCAAAGGGTTAACATCCGACCGTGATTATTTTGTCGCTTCTTCTGCATTTGCGAAAGCAAATCCGGACATTTTAAAAGTGGTTTTAAAGGAAGTGCAAAAATCGTCGGAATGGGCGAATAATCATCATAAAGAAGCAGCTGAGCTTCTTTCTCATTTGCTCGGAATTGAGAAATCCTCCATGCTTAAGGCAATTGAAAGAAGAACTTACGGTGTTGAAAAAATAACGGATGAAGTTATCAACGAACAACAACATATCGCTGATACGTTTTACGAGTTAAAAATTATTCCAAAAAAAGTAAGCTTAAAGGAGAATGTCCTCAATTTAAATGAAAACTAGAACGAAAGGATGCCTATAAGTGAAAACATTCTTAAAGAAACTTGTGCCCTGGGGAATTCCCGTTCTCATCGTTGTAGGATGGCAGTGTTTCACAAAGTTCCACATCTTATCCGATAATTTTTTACCGGCTCCTTCTGATGTGTTTGTTGCGGCATTTCATTTAATCAATAACGGAGAGTTATTTCATAATGTGTGGGTTAGTTTATGGAGGGCTTTACTTGGTTTTCTCATTGGAGGAAGTATCGGTTTTATTCTCGGACTTTTGAATGGCATCTTTCGAACGTCTGAAACATTATTAGATACTTCCATACAAATGCTACGGAATATCCCTCATCTTGCTCTTGTCCCATTAGTCATATTATGGTTTGGAATTGAAGAGGAAGCAAAAATATTCCTCGTTGCTACCGGGGTTCTATTCCCTATTTATCTCAATACCTATCATGGCATTAAAAACGTCGATAAGGGATTAATCGAAATGGGACGAAGCTATGGTTTAAAGGGTCTCCCCCTCTTTGTCCATATCATTTTTCCGGGTGCTCTTTCCTCGATTCTTGTTGGTGTTCGTTTCTCTTTAGGAATTATGTGGGTGACACTTATTGTCGCTGAAACCATTTCATCAACATCAGGAATCGGCTATATGGCGATGACTGCAAGAGAATTTATGCAAATGGATATCATTGTATTAAGCATTCTACTATATGCTTTATTAGGAAAGGCTTCTGATATAATCGCCAAGTTTTTTGAAAAAAAATGGCTTCAATGGCATCCAAATTATCAACGAAGGGGAATTGACTGATGAGAAGCAAAGTCAAAAAAGATCATATTACACTCACAAATATTAATAAAAGTTATAAAAACGCATCTGTATTAAAAAATCTTACACTTACAATTCAAGAAGGAGAATTTATTGCCATCGTTGGCAAAAGCGGATGTGGAAAAAGTACCTTACTACGCCTCCTATCTGGTTTAGAAAAGCCCGATAGTGGTGCTATAGTAATGAATGGCAAGACACTAGATAAATTAAATCAGGAATCTCGATTAATGTTTCAAGATGGACGTTTACTTCCTTGGAAAACGGTTGGCGAGAATGTAGAATTAGGACTCTTACGTGAATCTAGAAATGACGTGATAGAGGTTCTGCGTAGTGTTGATCTTGATCAACGGATTCACGAATGGCCAGAAAAGCTTTCTGGTGGGCAAAAACAGCGCGTGGCACTTGCACGGGCACTCATCCATAAACCACGGCTTCTTTTATTAGACGAACCTCTCGGAGCACTTGATGCCTTGACAAGATTAGACATGCAAGGACTAATCGAGCAAATTTGGTTACAAAAAAAATTCACTGCACTTTTAGTAACACATGATGTGGAAGAAGCCGTTTCATTAGCAGATCGAATCATTATTCTTAAAGATGGGAACATAGCAATGGATGTAAGAGTCCCTTTACCTAGACCAAGACCGAGAAGCCATGTAGCATTTCAAAACATTGTTGAAATGATACTAAATGAAATTTTGGAAATTCCAAAAAAGCATTCTCAACTCATAAAAAAATCGTATGAATCCTTTGTTTAATAAAATGGTCAAAAGGGCAATCCAAATTTTCGTTGATTGCCTTCTTGACCACTATAAAGTAGTTGGAGGCATACACAGAAATTATAATACATACATATAAACGAACAAATATTTTCTAATAGGACTGGTAGTATTGATTAAAAATAATTTTCATCTCCTACGAAAAATTTCGGAGAAATACTTATATATTCTTATAGGTTCAATTATACAAGGATTTGCTATGGGAAGTTTTTTATTTCCTCATTTTATTCCTTCCGGAGGTGCGGGCGGGTTAACAGTGTTGCTTAATTATTGGTTCTCTCTCCCGATGAGTATCGGACTTTTTATCATAAATGCCTCCATGTTATTAATTGCAGTTCATTATTTAGGTACTTCAAGTGCAATCGGAACATTAGTTGGGATTACAGGTACTTCTATAGCGGTTAATTTATTTGAAGTTTATGTTCACTTATCTTTCCAAAATGTCTGGATCGATCTTTTCATTGGCTCTATTACATTAGGAATTGGCGTCGGATTACTGCTAAGGCAAGGGGTTTCACATGGAGGAATCGGTATTCTCGCACTTATTATTTCAAAAGCAAGACGTATTCCCCCAGGGAAACCGTTATTTTTAATAAACGGGGTTATTTTTATCATTATTTCTTATATTATAAATTGGCAAATTGTTGTACAAGCCGTTATTTGTCAATGGTTTTCCACAAAGATTATTGACTGGATTTTTCATTTACATGTTCCACCAAATGTCCTATCATTTTTGCAGCCGCAATTTCGAAAGAAGTAATTGGTATAGAATTTATAAATTATCTACCCTCAATCGGTTGTAAGCTAGTAAAATTGTTTCTCTCCTTTTTATTTTTAGACTTTGCTCCCTCTTTCTTCGGATGTATGAGCAGTAAGGCTAAAATACCCACAACAAAAGTTAAACCGGCAATTGAGAGAAACATACCCATTTTTGACCACTCCATAAGTCGACTAAATACAGGCGGACCAATAGCGACTCCTAGAAAACGTACTGAACCATAAAGTGATGTGACAAATCCTCTTCTTTCTGCTCCAACTGCATTTGTGATTAAGCTATTAATACATGGAAGCACAAATCCGGTACCAAGACTACTCAATGCTAGAATTGAAATAAAAAGAATTAATGGCTTAATAAAAGTCAAAAGTCCATATGAAATCGTCATGAACAGAAATCCTAAAACAATTAATTTTTTCATTACCGGTTGGTTTTTTCCTATTTTACTACCTGTAATATAGGATGTTGTACACATAACCAGTAAGGGAATGGCAAGAATTAAACCCTTTATTACACCATTAATATGATGCTGTTTTTCTAAAACATCAGATAAATAAAATAAAATTCCAAATAAAGTAAACAAGCAAGTTGCTCCTGCTAAATAGGTTGTAAATAGCCAACGTCCTTCCTCTTTATAAACGGAAAGAAGACCTTTTACATATTTTCCAAATGGAGGCGGATTTTTTTTCTTTGATGTCTCTTTAATAAATACCCATGTTAATAATATAGAAATAACACATATCGCAGGAAAAGCGAAAAATACTCCATACCATGCTAATAAAGCAATTAACGAACCTAATATCGGCGATAATACCTTCCCAAATCCGTTTGAAGCTTCTACCAACCCTAACACTCTGCTCTCTTGGGCACCTTTAAAGAGATCGCCTGTTAATGCCATTGCAATCGGTGCTGTTCCCGCTGCACCAATTCCTTGTAAGCTTCGGCCGATTAGTATCCATATAAATGCATGTGAAAACCATGCGGAAGCAAAACCGGCTAGTAATCCACCGATTCCGTATAGAAATAGTGCAGGGATAATAATTACTTTCCTGGAAAATCGATCAGATAAGTACCCAAGCAAAGGAATAAAGATAGCTGCAACGATAGAGAATACGGTAATCGTTAAACTTACTTGAAATTGTGATAGATGGAGCTCTGATTTCATTTTTGGCAAAATAGGAACTAGCATGGAGTTTCCTAATGTCATTATTAATGGGATGGATCCAATTGCTATAACGGTTAACACTGATGGTTTATTCTCCGACATGACACTCTTCCTTCCAAAAAGCTTTACATGACTTAGAATCTCCATCCTTAAGCATATTTATCAAACCATATTTTACAAAAATTGAACGATCCTTAAATATATTTGTTAATGTTTTTCCCCTTTCCTGTAAGGTCTGCTAAAATTTTTTGGAATTGATTATTTTTCGTTTGTGACTCTTTTTGATTTGGTGGGTTAGCAATTTTTGAGGTGTTAAGTAACTTGATATACTCTGCCGGTTTTTGATACATACGGATTTTGTATTGAGTGTAAGCTTCATGAGCCAGTGGTAAACGATATCCCATGACAATCCCCCTTTAATCATGTATATCCATCTTTACCCTAAATCTTTCTACAAAAACATAGAAAAGCGCAAGCGCCTTGGTCAGCCCCGACAAGCAAATAATCTTCGGCAAAAAAAGTCCGCCGTTTGACTTTTATTGCCGAAGGTTATTTGACCTCGAGGGGCTAGGCGCTGGAGCTGGACAGCAATAAGAAAGACCTGCATAAAAATGCAAGCCATCTTGAAATTACTTTTTATTGTTTATCATTTTTGAGATCGTATTCATATCAATACTTTTTCCATCTTTAACAATAGAGTTGACCATCTTATCTTCCATTTCTTTTGAAACAGGTTTGTTTGCAATTTGGGAAACCCGTTGAATAATGCCGCGTACGGTATTTTCATCTTTAAAATTTGCATTTTGTAAAGAATTTGCCAATTCAAAGATGTCTTTCATATTAACACCCGTTTTTTTCTCGATATTTTTGAAAAAATTATTTTCCATACTTTTTCTCGCCCTCCCTTTCCACTACATTATGTTATGAAAGGAGGATAAAAAAGGTGAAAGTCAAAAGCGGACGAGAATAAAAACAGCAATTGTCATTACTGTGATTTGATGGTTTTCAAAAAAATAAGATGAAGTAAAACAAATGGTTTTACCTCATCCTTATTCTAGTTTTATATTAGCAAAAGCTTGCTCCTACAATAATTAACAAAATAAATAACACAACAATCAATACAAATGTGCTTCCACCGCCGAAACCTCCAGCGTAGCCGTAACCGCCAGTATAACCACAGCCGCCTCCGCAACCGTAACCGCCGCCGTATCCGCCATATCCGAACATTTACTCTCACCTCACTTATGTGTTTTCACTATAGAATATGTTAGGTGTGATAAATGTGTATGGGCTCAAAAAAATAAAAGCAGATGAAAGTTATCCTTTTGGTTTAAAAATTAGAGCCCCAATAAAACCAAAAATGATTGCAGCCGAAATTCCCGATGAGGTAACTTCAAACATTCCAGTTAACACTCCGACTATTCCATGTTTATTTGCCTCATTCATCGCCCCTTCAACAAGCGAATTCCCAAAACTTGTAATAGGAATGGTTGCACCAGCTCCCGCAAAATCAATTAATGGTTCATATAAACCTAAACCGGATAAAATGGCTCCGATAACCACCATTAAACTTAAAGTATGTCCTGGAGTTAATTTGGCTACATCAAATAATAATTGACCGATTAAACAAATGATCCCACCGATAATAAATGCCCAAAAAAACATTGCTAACATGTTCATACCACCTTTCTTTTCAATATATCCAAAGCTTTTTTCTTTACATATACTCAATGGAAACCGCATGTGCGATACAAGGTATTGTTTCATTTTGTTGAAATGATAGCGGGGAAAGAAGTGCACCAGTTGCTACAACCAAAATTCTTTTGTATACACCTTTTTTCATTTGATTTAATAAATGTCCGTATAATACAGTTGCTGAACAGCCAGGTCCACTCGCACCTGATTGGACTGGCTGATCTTTTTTATAAATTAATAAACCACAGTCATTAAACTTTTCTTCATTTATTTGTAGTCCCTTTTGCTGAAATAGATCTAAGGCAATATTCCGACCAATAGTTGCCAAATCTCCTGTAACGATAAGATCATAATAGGAAGGATCAATTTGCAAATCTTGAAAATGCCTTTCAATCGTATCCACTGCGGCTGGTGCCATTGCTCCCCCCATGTTAAAGGGATCAGAAATACCGAGATCAATTACTTTTCCAATCGTTGCTGATGTAACCCTTGGATGTGGTTTTGTTACATTTATACCGGATGAGACTAATGCGAATCCTGCTCCCGTCACTGTCCATTGGGCAGTTGGAGGCTTTTGTCCGCCATATTCAGTTGGATATCGAAATTGTTTTTCCGCTGATGCATTATGACTAGACGCTCCAGTAATGATTTTTTCTGCCCCTTGATAATTAATAATAAATGATGCAAGTGCAAGTCCTTCCATAGATGTGGCACATGCACTAAACAAGCCAATATTTGCAATCTGATTGGTTCTAGCAGCAAAACTGGATGGCGTGATTTGATTAATTAAATCACCCGCTAAGAAAAATTGAATTTTTTCTTCTTTAATTCCTGTTTTCTTTAAAATAATGTCAACAGCATCTTCGATCAATATTCTTTGCGCTTTTTCATATGAGTCTTGCCCCATCCAAAGATTCTCGTGGAGCTTATCAAAATCATCTGCGAGATTTCCATTTTTCTCAAATGGTCCACCAACAACACCCGTCTCAGAAATAACCGGATGATTGGCGAAGATCCACGTTTGTGATCCTTTTAACATTAAAATCCCCCCCATTGAATGAGGATCGTTTTAATTAAAGCAACAACAAATGCCGAAAACACACCAAAAACAATAACGGAACCAGCTAATTTAAAAATATTTCCTCCAACCCCTAAAACATATCCTTCGGTTTGATGTTCGATGGCTGCTGAAATGACGGCATTACCAAATCCTGTAACAGGTACAGCACTACCCGCACCTGCAAATTGGCCAAGCTTGTCATACATTCCAAATCCGGTTAATAGCATAGATAAAAAGACCACCGTGGCAACAGTTGGATTACCAGCGGTTTGCTCTGTGAAATTAAAAAAGTAAATATAGAAATAGGTTACCGCTTGTCCAATAACACAAATTAAACCACCTATAAAGAATGCACGAATACAATTTTTTAGAAGTGGTCGCTTAATTTCATGCTTTTTTTCTAATTGATCATATTGAATTTGTTGAGGAGTTTTCGTTTTGTTAATATTCGACATTAAGGGCACACTCCTTCTATGTTATTTCATCCGTTAATTTAATAATTTCATTAAATCGTTTTTTCGCTTCTTTTTGGGAAATGGTTTGATCAGTTATTGCTTCCTTAAGACGGACCGATTCAAGAAATATTTTGTAATCACTTGATACGATAAATTTTTTATTTGGAAATTGATGATTCAGTTGCTTTTGTAGGTTTTTTTCAATCTTTTTCATTTTAAATCGGTAAAAATGCTTCACCTTATATGCAACAAGAACCTTTTTGTCTCCTTCAATGACTGCAGCATCATAAATTGCCTCGTTTTGCAACACCTCATTTTTTACTTGCTTTGAAATAGAGCGATTTTGTTGTTCTCTTATCTTTACCGGAGCCGGCTGTGTTGTTTTCATTAAAGATAATCGACTTTCTTTACTATCTTGTTCGTGACTGCAACCAATCATTAGTAGAACGATGATTAACAGCCAAGTTTTGATTAGCAATGAATTTTTCATCATATTTCCCCTCAAATTAATTTCGTCAGCTACCATTTATTTTTAACTGAAATGTTTTATTTATGATGTGGAAAATAAAGGTAGGGAAAAAACATCAAAAAAAATAACAGGCGATTGCCCGTTATTTTTTCTTTTTTTTGCCGCAACCGCAGCCACCTTTTTTTATCAATGTCCCAGCCCCTGTGGAGCTTACTTGACTTTGCCCTAATTGATAATTTGGTAAAACCGGAATTTTCCCACTTTGTTTTTTCATTTCACAACATCCTTTCTAATAAGAACCTATAATTTATACTATGTTGTAAAAAACGGGTTGTTCGTGCACTAGTCTAGGATTTTTGTAATAATCGTTTCAATTATCCCTGCTATTCCTGCAATAGCTAGAATAATGATGACAGGTTCGACTACAAATGGCCACACTAACCATGTCACATACAGTACAAACGAACACCAAACACCAGTACACCAATAACAGCTTAATAACTCACCAATCCAAGCTCTAATCCCGGTTCCTTTTATTTGAATATACGTTGACATATTCCCTTCATCATCAGAAATTTCTACTTCATTATGAAATGGTTTCCGAATAAACGCGGTAATATTATCCGATACGATTAACCGTGTTAACCGAAAGCTTGCTAAACCAAATAATATTAATAAAAACCAAGACTGTATCATGAAACATTCCCCTTTGTAAAAACTTCTTCATTCATCAGACTATGTAGCTCCCATATTTTACTAGGCAAAAGTCTAGTAAAACGGGAGGAATCCGATTCCTTATTGGTATATAGGATAAAATCCCATGCCTATTTTTCAAAAAAAGCCAAGACATTCGTAACAAAATGAGGTCATTTTCAATATTCTATTAATGTGATGTACATTACAAAAAATTAAGGAGTTGAATTTTAAATGAGTTACAAAGATCATGATGATCACTCAAGCTCGAATTGTGTATGCGATGTAGTAAACTTTATAAATGATTTACAAGATGCTGCTGAAGAAGATGAAAACAATTGTCCAACGAATTGTTTAAATCCTGTATTAGGTGCAAATAATAACAACAAACATCACCATAGAAAAAATACACGACCGTTCATTCTCTTTACTGAAGATGGAAACCCATTCGAAGCATTCTTTAAGCCAAATGAAGGCTGCCACGACTGCCCATGTGATAAGGACGGCAAAAAGATTCATGACAAAATTGATTTCTTCTGTAAATCCATTTTCTTTAGAGTAGAAAATGTTGAAGGATGCTGTGCAGTGTTACGTGTATTAGAACCTGAATGTACGACTAGCCCTTGCCCGCAAGTCGACAGACCGCAAGAAAACTTAAGGCTTTCTGATTCATGTATAACAGTCGATTTAACTAAATTTATAGCGATTCAATGCTTAGATGACATTCACTTACCAGGCTGCTAACAAGAAAGAAACTTGAAAAATGATTGATTACCAATCAAATATTCTTAGTATTTTTATCCGGAAAGTCGATAAGAATGAGCTTATCGACTTTTCCCTTAATTTGAAACAATTTTAATATCTTTGATTTCTGCCTCATTCAATTTGAGGGGATGCTGCCCCATTTTCAATTGATCAAATACAACGATTCCATCACTATAATTTACTACTATACCTGTATAGTTACTTGCCTCCGTCTGAATTTCAACAATTACTTGAGGAATATACCCTGGCTTATTAACTAAAAAATTCACCTTTTCGGGTACATCCATCTCTTTAAACGATCTTCTACGATATCCCGTTTTTTGTTGAGGAGAATTCCTAATAATTGTGTGCATTGTTTTTCCGTTTTCTAGTACTACATTTTGAGTATCATCAATTTGCTCACTTTGAATTTTTCCATCTTCGTTAACTAACTTGCTGTTTATTTCATTACTATTATCTTCTTCATTGACTAATGCATTGTTTATTTCATTACTACTGTGATTTCCCTCTACAAAATCATTGTTTACTTCGTTGTCATCTTCATTAGAAGGTGGAGCTGCTTCTTCCATTAGTTCACTTTCTTTTGTTGAAAACTTACTTGAGAAAGTTGTTTGCATATTCACTGATACAGCTTTCGATTCCGGCTGGATAATATATAAAAGAGGTTTTCTTTTTTCATAATGATCTTTACTAGTACTCAAACAAGGCACCTCCGTTTTTAAATAAGTAAATAATACATAATATGTGTATGCAATAAAAATGGGGAAGGTGCCTATATAGATTTATTAAATACAATTAAGGAGTTATTGTTTTAGTATATATATATTGTTTTTATTAACAACTCATTACATCTTTTGCAGATCTCCCCTTCACTAGTATGAAGGGGAGTTTTTTTAATATTTATTTAAATGCCTTATTGCATCCAAAAAAGCGTCGCGATATTTCTGTTGCTCATTAATTACCGTTTGCAATGTAGTTAACAATGATTTATTTAATAAGCTTGATTCATCCTTATTGTCCAAAGAATTTAAGAGGAATGTATAAACGAGCATTAAGGTAGAGTAATTATCAACATAAGTTAGATTGATCGCATGCCCCCCTCTGCCACCTTGTGCATGTGAATTTACAGATGGGTTCGATCCGTCAATGATCGTTTCAGCCAATGTTTCTGCAACCTCACCTGATATACCTAAATCCATTAATTTTTCTTTTGCCAGTTGTACCTTATCAATTTCACTCATTCTTTTCACTCCTTTCTTTTGGACGATACGGAAAAAGAAGAATTAAGCTACATCAATCCCATCGTTATCAATTGCTTTATTTTCGTTTTCACTAAAGTTTCTATTTAAATTGCCATTTAAATTTTCACTGAAGTTGTCATTTAAGTTATCATTTAACAATCCATTGAGGTTGCCATTTAAGCTACCATCTAAGAAACTTATAGGAACATTCGTTACTGGATTAATTGGTGCAATTAAACCTCCAGCTCCTCCAAATCCTCCTGTTGCTGTTGCGTTACTATTCGCTAAAACAGCAAAATTATTTGCAGCAGAGGCTAAGGCAGTACCACCATTACCCCCTGTAGAAGTTAAGTCTCCATATTCATTAATAATGCCCTGAATTTTAACCACATCATTGCCATTACCATTACCATTGCCGTTGCTATTATCATCATCATTATTTTGTCGGTTACGATTTTCTTCATTTTCATTATTTATTGGATCACAATCATAGATTCGATAAGGCTTCATTCTACTCATAACTTTCACCTCCTGTCCTTGATAATATAATCTATGTTTTTATAGTTTAGTTGTATCCGCATTTATAGTAGGGTTATCGTTGATTTTACTCCTTGTTTTCTTGATTCGGTAAATCCATTTCAAATAGCTTCTTCTCATTTAATAGAACACTTAGTTTCCCATTATCTGTTTGAATAACTGGCATTTTCCCTTGCCAGCTGGAAGAAACCAATTTTGATAATAAGTTGGAGCTTGATAGGCCCGATATTACTCGAGATAAATCTATCTGGGAATTTTCCTTTTTAAGTTTATTTACATTGATACTTCCAAACAAATTAGCTAAATTTTCATTTATAGAAGTAACTGTCTTTTCAATCCCCTGATTAATTGATTCCACCAGATGGTTTACTTGATCTTGGTTGAGATTTGATAATGAATCTCCATCAACACTCATTTGGAATTCACCATCTTTTCCTTTCATCTCCTCATTCATTAACTATCACCCCCTGACTATTACTTATAGGGTATTAATCACATGGACAATTCGTTTCCGCATTTAATGGAGTGCATTCGCATATTTTTACTAGTTTAGAAGGTAATATGCCTATTATTCTATTGCTATTAACTATCGAAAATAGGAAGGAGTCTATAAAATTCTCTTTTATAAACCTAGTTACTTAAAACTATGCTTTTGTCTGATTTCACTATTTCTATAATTGAATATTGTATTGAGGAAGGAGTGATCTTAATGAAAATTATTCATGGGCCGACTGAAATAGCGGGCCAAATTGGAATTCTTTGTAATCAATTGCGTAAAAATGGTTATCTTGTTGGAGGATATAATTGGTTTCACACGTACCTGAATTATAAAAGTCATATTATTAACACCGATCTATTTGAAATCGGACCGGAAATTCCAAATTATATTAAACACATGGACATCTTCCATTTTCATAATGGTGAGTCATTTATACAGGGGTTTGGCGATTTACCGCTAATTAAAATGTCAGGAAAAAAAATGCTGATGCATCATTGGGGAAGTGATGTTCGAAATACTGAAATAACAAGAAAGTTAAGCCCATATCCGCTTCCTCCAAGTTATTTTTCCGACGATGAAATTCACGCGCGGCTGGAAACTACCTCAAAATATATTGACACAGCTATTGTTCAAGACTACGAGTTATTACCGTATGTAAAAGATTATTATAAAAATGTGCATGTCATGCCCCTTGCTTTTGATATTCATAAATATGAACCATCTTATCCACGAATTGATAATGACAATCCATTACTTATCCATGCACCAACGAATCGTGAATTTAAAGGATCAGAGTATATTGAACAAGCAATTGCAAATTTAAAAGAGAAGGAAAGTTTCACATATAAAATGGTTGAAAAGATGAGTCATAAAGAAGCACTTGAAACGTACAAGGAATCTGATATTATTATCGATCAACTATTAGTTGGAACATACGGAATGCTCGCTGTAGAAGCAATGGCAATGGGGAAAGTTGTCGTTGGATTTATCCGAGATGATGTTCGTAATCAATTACCACTCGAACTACCAATTGTTAATGCTACACCAGATAATATACAGGAAGTTTTAGCTGATTTAATTAGTAATCCCACTAAACGCAACGAACTCGGCCAACAAGGAAGAAAATATGTCGAGGAGTATCATGCAGTTGATAAGGTAGTTAAACAACTTATTAATATATACAAAGAGTTGTAAGAAGAAATGACTTAAACGGAGGAATTATGTAATGATTCATGAATCAGTAATCTTCGGTAAAAATGTAACCTTCGGTGAAAATATTATAATTGAGGACAACGTAATAATTGGTGATAACGTGACAATTGGAAACAATGTTACCATTAAGGCAAACACGAAGATTGGAAACGGTGTTCAAATAAATGATTTAACTATATTAGGTAAAGGGACTTCTACAAATAAGAAAATGGCTAGAAAACCATCTAATAGTGCAGATCCCCTTGTTGTTGAGGATGGGGTAATCATAGGATGTAATTGTGTTATTTATCGAACCGTTTTACTTGAAAAAGGTGTGTTTGTAGGAGATTTATCAAGCATACGTGAAAATGTCACAGTTGGTATGGATAGTATTATTGGCAGGAATGTTATGGTTGAAAACAAAACAAACATTGGAAAACGGGTTACTATTCAAACTGGATGTTATATTACAGCCGATATGATCATTGAAGATGAAGTTTTCTTTGGTCCTTGCTGCTCAACATCTAATGATAAATATATGGGAATGGGAAATTTTGAACATCAAGGTCCTATCGTGAAAAAAGGAGCAAAAATCGGTAATAATGCAACACTTCTTCCGGCAATTGTTATTGGGGAAAATTCAATTGTTGGTGCAGGAACAGTAGTAACAAAAGATGTACCCTCAAATAAAACTGTGGTGGGGAATCCAGGAAGAGTAATAAAATAAAAATTATTATGATTTTATTTTTAAGCTATAATCTCTAATAATCGCGGGGATTATGGCTCTTTTTTAATTTAAGTTTAATTTGTGCAAAGGAAAAAAGCTCCTTATCATTTGATAGGAAGCCTGTATTTCCACTCTAAATCGGCATTACGTAATGATTTGTCTTGTTAAATATTGTTTTGCATTGGGACCACAATTAAAAAATAAATCCAAAATAGATAAGTTTTTTATAAATTTTCCCCATCTTTGAGGATAGACTGGGTGATTAAACTTCTGATAAACAATATTAATATGACTGTTTTGGAACGATTCAGCATCAATATATGATTTTGCACCTTCTCCTGATAAATATGTGTCAGCCCCCAAAGCATTACATATACTAACAAGTTTAGTATTCTTTTTACCATGAACTCCACTTAATTCAGATGAGCGTACCATAGGTGTCTTTATGTCCAGATAATTTCGAATAAATTCGATTAATTCTAAATTAAAATCCACTAATTTTGGACCCGCGTGTTTGTACAAATTTAATAATTCTGGTGAAATGAGTTCCCAATAATCCGATTTTGCATAGCACCCTTGCATAGAACAAAGATGTTTTTGTTTCCAATTCACCTGATTATTAAGTTCGATATCTTTAATAATCGCCTTCTTATTTAAAATCGGTATAGCTAAGGAAATTTCACCATTCGATCCCTTTATCACATTCCTTCTTTCAGCTTTATTAGAACATAAAACATCATCTAATAGTACAAAGACATCACAAGATAACATTTTATGAAAAAATCCAATCCATGGAATATAATTTGGCTGATGAATCCCAACAATCATGAAATATGAATCCCTCCGAAAATGACTTATTACTATTTCATCTGTTCAATAACCGGACCATATCAATATTCGCACTATGCCCACTTCTAAATCCGATAAAATGCCCTTTAATTGGTTTTCCCAATAACATTAAATCCCCCACTAAATCTAATACTTTATGTCTTGCAATTTCATTACTCCATCGAAGCTTAGTTTTATCACTGGGAATCATCAAACATTTTTTGATATTTTCTCCAAATAATTGCATCATAGAATCATATTCACTATCCAAAATAAATGATCGAGCTTTAGCAAATTCTGATAAAGATTGATCATCCTTCGCTGTTGAAAAATGAGCTAATTGGGTAGGTATTTCTTTGTCCGGATAATTAAGAAGATAGGTTATTGAAAAGTTAGTAGATGGAAGTCCTAAGAGGAGTGAATCATATCGGTTTCCCCCTTTTGTTTCAAAACTGTCTAGTACCCAGAGTGGCTCTTTAACGGCTATAAATTTTTTTGGAGCTGTTTGAGTTATTGGAACAGCTTCTAATAGTGCTTGCATAAATCCCCAGCTGCTAAAATCGGAAATGACAGGTAAATATGGACAATTCAAATGAATACGGATATTGGTAATTTCTAATGCTGCGATTGCTGCTAAAACATGTTCTGTATGTTCAATATATACCCCATCTTTCATTAAAGATGACCATCGTTTGTTAACAAAGGCATAGTTAGGCAGACATTCAACTTCCGGTTTTTCCAGTAAATCATTGCGAATAAAAACAATCCCTGTATCTGGTTTTGCAGGTTCAAACATTACTGTAGATTGGCACGATCCATTAATAGCCATACCTGACACTTCGGATGGAAACGTTATTGTTTTTTGCAACTATATCACCTCCAAAAAGTTATGAATTTCCTCAAACAAACTACAACTATTTATACATGACAATTGTGAAATCATTAATTTTATAGGAATGATATAGATTGACCTTATTAGTAAAACCAAAACACAATTTTAGAATGTCAATTGGGTTATAACATGCATTTATTGATTCCATGTCATGACTAGGTGTATTAGTTGTTAATAAATTGAAAGCAATGCCTTTATTACATAGTTCATACATTTTTTTAATATTTTGCTTTAGATAATCGTCCATGTTTGTATTCGGCAGTACTATATTGAAAGTTCCCGAGGCAACCACATAATCATATTTTTTCTTAGTTTCAAGTTCAAAAAGTGATTTATTAATAAAATCACATTCTGGAAATTTCTTACTTGCAAACTTTATAAAATTTGGTTGAATATCTAAACCAGAATACTGAACATTCACAAAGTTATTCTCCGATATATAATTATAAAAATGTGCCAATCCGCACCCAACATCAAGTAAAGAAATTTCTTTTGTATCTTCTTCAAAAAGTTTAGTAAGATATTGAAATCTTATTTTTTGACTTTCTGAGCTTCCCCATTGTAAATCCTTAAAAGTATCTGTTATTTCCTCAACTTCATAAAATTTTTCCGTAAAATCCTTGTAATTATTATTTGTATCCATTAAAGAACCTCCTACAATTTTTGATTGGCAAGTTTAATTCTAGAAAAATCCCTTCAACTTAGTTCTATTCATTTTATTAAGGGTTCTTGGATTCCGTGTATTATGCTGTTCTAAAATTATTTGAGAAAGTTTATCAAAGAATTACTTCACCCCTAATAATTTACAAAATATATTGATTCACCTATTTTTTATCTTTTTTAGGTACAATCAGGACCTGTTATTAATTTACCTTTTTATAAATCTTCCAAAAAATGTGCGTAAAGTCTGGTATTTCCGTCGATACAGATTATATTAACTTTCGTAATATATTCTATGCTTCAATCTTTTCATATGAGGAAGCAACTTAATAGAAAAGGAGGTTAATATAATTGTCATTACAGAATCTAATTGTCAATGGGGATTTCGAGACAGGTAATTTATCCCCATGGATCTCACTAAACGCAGTTCCCACTATTTCTTTCTCCCATTCCGGTTATTATTCCGCCATGTTATCGGGTGATGCTTTAAATTCCTATATTGGTCAATTTGTTCCGGTTGTTGCTGGACAAAGTTATGAACTTCTTGTTTCATTAGCCAAAATCGGCGCTAACCCCTCACCGCCTGTAACTGTTCAAGTAACATATTTTGACAGTCTATTTAATTTTCTTGGGTTCGGTAGACTTACAAATATAGTCGCTGAACGAGTACCTAATGTTGAGGACAATGTTACATGGCTAGAAGTCTATCAAACTACAACACCTGCTCCACTTGGAGCCACCCAAGCTTTTGTATTAATAAACAAACTACCACAATTAGGAAGTGCTGATATTTTAGTTGATGATGTATCATTGATTGCTGCCGATATATTTGGACCTGTTGGACCATCTGGACCGACTGGACCGACTGGACCTACCGGACCTACCGGACCGACTGGACCTACCGGACCGACTGGACCGACTGGACCTACTGGACCTACCGGACCGACTGGACCTACCGGACCTACCGGACCTACCGGACCTACCGGACCGACTGGACCTACTGGGGCCACTGGACCGACTGGACCTACTGGACCGACTGGAGCCACTGGGGCCACTGGACCTACTGGACCTACCGGGGCCACTGGACCTACCGGACCGACTGGACCTACTGGAACTACCGGACCTACCGGACCGACTGGACCGACTGGAGCCACTGGACCGACTGGAGCCACTGGACCGACCGGCGCTACTGGACCGACTGGAGCCACTGGACCGACCGGCGCTACTGGACCGACTGGGTACCACTGGACCGACTGAACCACTGGACCGACTGGAGCCACTGGACCGACTGGAGCCACTGGACCGACTGGACGGACCGACTGGAGCCACTGGACCGACTGGAGCCACTGGACCGACCGGACTGGACCGACTGGAGCCACTGGACCGACCGGCGCTACTGGACCGACTGGAGCCACTGGACCGACTGGCGCCACTGGACCGACTGGACCGACTGGAGCCACTGGACCGACTGGCGCTACTGGACCGACTGGAGCCACTGGACCGACTGGAGCCACTGGACCGACTGGCGCTACTGGACCGACTGGAGCCACTGGACCGACTGGAGCCACTGGACCGACTGGCGCTACTGGACCGACTGGAGCCACTGGACCGACTGGAGCCACTGGACCGACTGGCGCTACTGGACCGACTGGAGCCACTGGACCGACTGGAGCCACTGGACCGACTGGCGCTACTGGACCGACTGGAGCCACTGGACCGACTGGAGCCACTGGACCGACTGGCGCTACTGGACCGACTGGAGCCACTGGACCGACTGGCGCTACTGGACCGACTGGCGCTACTGGACCGACTGGGGCCACTGGACCGACTGGCGCTACTGGACCGACTGGGGCCACTGGACCGACTGGCGCAGGTTTACAAGCCGCATACGCCGCTCGGAATACAACTGGCGGACTTATAGCTGTTGGCGGAACAATACCATTTGCAACAACAGAAAATTCATTTGGAACAGCAATTACTCATCCAACTGCAACAACCTTTAACTTAAATGCTCCAGGAAATTACGCCGTAAGAGTCTTCATTTACACTGCAACATTAAGTGCATTAGGCGGAGTGACAATAAACCTGAACGGTACCCCTGTTGGTGGCGTAGTATCCCTATTAACAGTTGGTGCCCCAATTGTTACAGAAACCATTGTTAATGTAACTGTTACGATACCATCAACAATAACTGTCACTGTAACAGGTTTAGCATTAACACTTGCAACTGGAACTGGCGGACATATTCAAATCGAAAAATTAAATTAATGTCCAAATAGACTTGCAGAAATAATTTCTGCAAGTCTATTTCTTTTAGCAAATGACAATTCCAAGCTATGAAAAAGTTGAAATATATTTAAGTAATGAATTCGCCTTTTCTAAATAGCTCCTATATAAGTCCAAACGATATTAGGTAAATAAAAGTAGACTATACGAGGACTTAATAAATACATCCAAAGGAGAGTGGGGTTTCATTGATTACAATTAGCTTATGCATGATGGTAAAAAATGAAGAGGAAGTACTCGCACGTTGTCTTGATACGGTTAAGGACATTGTAGACGAAATAAACATTGTTGATACGGGTTCTACAGATAAAACAGTTGAAATTGCTAAAAAATATACGGATCGAGTCTTTTTCTTTGAATGGATTGGTAATTTTGCAGCTGGAAGAAATGAAGCTTTCAAACATGCAACGAAAGATTATATTCTTTATTTAGATGCAGATGATGTATTGCTTGAAGAAGATCAAAAGAAGTTAAAAACGTTAAAACAAACTTTAGACCCTTCCGTAGATTCAGTTTCCATGTATTATGACGCAGATACCGATGAATTTGGAAACGTGACATTACGTTATCGAAGAAATCGATTAGTTAAAAGAGAAAGAAACTTTAAATGGAGGGGAGATGGTCATGAATATCTCGAGGTATATGGAAACGTCATTAACTCGGATATATCTATTACACATAAAAAAATCCGCCATTCCGTTGGGCTTAATTTAAATATACTACAATCAAAGTTTGACAAAGGCGATAATTTCACAGATAGGGATTATTTTTACTTCGGAAATGAATTAAGGGAAAACGGTTACTATGAAAAAGCAATTGAGAGTTATAACGAAAATATTGCCTCAAGAACTGCTTGGATAGAAGATAAAATATATTCTTGTATAAACAAAGCAGATTGCTATCGTTATCTAGGTGATCTAGAAAACGAACTTAGCAGCTTATTTCAGTCATTCGAATTCTCAAAAATCCCTCGTCCGGAGGCGTGTAGTAGAATCGGTTACAATTTTCAGGTAAAACAAGATTATGAGTCAGCCATCTACTGGTATACTATTGCAACTCAGCAAATACCTGATGCCAATCAATGGAGTTTTTCCTACCCAGCCTATCATACTTGGTATCCACATTTACAAATGTGTGTTTGCTATTACAATATCGGAAATATACAGAAATCTTACGAGCATAATGAAAAAGCAGGTCTCTTCCGCCCGCAGGATGAACGAATTGTTCAAAACAAAGCATTGCTTGAAGAAAAATTAGGAATTAAACAACAAACAAAATAATTTTTTTCTTGTCTGCAATTTTATTATTTTTATGAAAAAAGAAGCTAATTAGTATTCCCGCCTTTACCATTCCTTCTACACTCTCATAGAATGTGTTGATGACTTTTCAACATCCTATCAAAGGAGGAATATAATGCTCCACTTAATAGATTTAAAAGAACAATATCTTTCCGTAAAAAATGAAATATTGCGGGAAATAGAAAGTGTAATAGACAATGGTCAATATATTTTAGGTCCAAAGGTTAATGAATTAGAACAGCAAATAGCAAAAAAACTTGGCACATTAGATGCAATCGCTGTTGGTAATGGAACGGATGCTTTAGTTTTAACATTGGATGCTTATGGAATCGGTGTCGGGGATGAAGTAATCACCTCACCATTCACCTTTTTTGCTAGCGCTGAAGCAATATCCCGCGTAGGTGCCACACCGGTATTTGTAGACGTAGATCCAGAATCGTATAATATTGATCCTTTAAAGATTGAAGAAAAAATCACTTCTAGAACAAAGGCGATTATTCCAGTTCATTTATTTGGTCAGGCAGCTGATATGGATAAGATAATGAAAATTGCAAGGAAACATAATTTAATTGTCATTGAAGATGCCTGTCAAGCATTTGGGGCCACCTATAAAGGGACTCCAGTTGGTTCCCTAGGTGATGCCGCATGCTTTTCTTTTTTTCCTACGAAAAATCTAGGTACGCTTGGAGATGGCGGCATCATTACTACTTCCGATTTAGATTTAGCAAAACAAATTAGAAAGCTTCGCACACACGGAACAACAAAAAAGTATTTCCATGACTCCATTGGTTATAATAGTCGACTTGATGAAATACATGCCGCAATTCTATTAGTGCTTCTAAACAAAATAGATTACTGGAATAGCAAAAGAAATGACCTAGCTAAACGATATTATGAAAAACTTTCACAAACGAATAAGCTGAAGCTACCAATTGTAAAAACCGATTGCTCCCACATCTATCATCTATTTTGTGTAGGTTCGGATAATCGCGAGAAATATTTGGAGTTATTACAAGCAAATAATATTCAATCAGGAATCTATTATCCACTTTGCCTGCATTTACAAGATGTATATTCACATTTACCGTACAAGTACGGAGATTTTCCAATAGCTGAATCTCTCTCAAATACATTATTTGCACTACCGATGTCCCCTTTTCTATCTGAAAAAGACCAAAATCATGTGATTGATGTACTTTTAAATGAGGTGAAGGGATAAAGTGACTATACAATTTGGGATAATTGGTTGCGGATATATTTCAAAACGGCATATCGAGTCTTTAGCTGCTTGTAAAGATGCCAAACTCGTTGCAGTTAGTGATCTTCAGAAGGACAGAATGAAGGAAGCTGCGCTTCAATATACAAATCTTTCAAATGAACACCATCACATACATTTTTATGACAACTACACAAAAATGATAGAAAGTGATGAGGTAGATACAGTCATCATTTGTACGATTTCAGGACTTCATGCCGAAATCGCCAAAATTGCCTTAATTGCAGGTAAACATGTGATTCTAGAAAAACCAATGACATTGTCCCTTAAAGATGCAGAAGAATTGAATAAACTAGCTAAGGCAAATCGATGTAAAATAGCTATTTGCCATCAAATGCGATTTAAACCCATTATGAAGGAAATAAAACAAATCATTGATGACGGGAAAATCGGAAAACCTTATTTAGGTATCGTGTCGATTCGCTTAAACCGATCTCCCGAGTATTATGCAGCTGCACCTTGGCGTGGCGATTGGGAAAATGATGGCGGAATGCTCGTAAACCAAGGGATTCATCTAATTGATTTAATGCAATGGTTTTTAGGGGATGTAGAAAAAGTATATGGTGATATTTCCTCCTTTTCAAAGACAAAAGAGACGGAAGATATAGCACTGGGTGTCCTCACCTTTTCAAACAAAGCAAAAGGATTGATCGAAGCAAATGTGATCACTCAACCGAAGAATTTAGGATATCAACTATCAATATTCGGAGAAAAAGGATGTATTTCCTTAGAGGGACCTTCATTGAATCAATTAAGCCGATGGTATATCGTTGGTGAAGATACGGACTATAACCATCTAGAAGAACTACTGAAAGATACAAACGAACAAGTTTATATGTACGAAAACTTTATTCACTCCGTACAATATGAGGATGAAAAACTGCTAATTGATGGATATGAAGGAAAAAAGGCGTTAGAAACTATTTTTGCTATTTATCAATCATATTTAACAAAAAAGGTGATTGATCTTCCATTAAAAAACTTTTCTACAGCAAATATGAAAACTGAAGGAGGATCGGAATGAATTTCGGTAAGATTTTGATTACTGGTGGTGCGGGGTTCTTAGGATCACAATTAGTACAGAAAATGCTTCCCTTATCCGATCATATTTATATAATCGATGACCTTTCTACAGGTAATCGATCGTCATTACCTAAAGATTCAAAAATAACGTTTTATCATGGCAGTATTACAAACGAAGATATTTTAGATGAGGTGCTTCCGGAAGTAGATTACATTTTTCATTTAGCATGTAAAAACCTTGTCCTATCCTATAATAACATACGGGATGATTTCGAAACCAATCTATATGGTGGGGTATTTTTACTTCAAAAATCACAGAACTTATCACCAAAATTAAAACGATTTGTTTATACGTCAACAGCATCTGTCTATGGGAATGCAACATACCTGCCCACTCCTGAATCCTATTACAATATTAAACTTCCCTATTCAGCCAGTAAATTTTCAACTGAACATTATTGCCATGTATACCACCATATATATAATTTACCAGTTACCATACTCCGTTTATCTAATGTGTATGGTCCAGGTCAATTAATAAGCAATCCGTATTGCGGAGTCGTGGCGAAATTTTTCGAATCAGCTACAAGTGGAGAACCAATGACCATTTTCGGAGATGGAAAGCAAACTAGGGATTTCACATACATCGATGATGCCCTAGAAGCGATCGTATTAGTTGCTACGCAAAATAAAGCAATTGGGCAAGTATATAACGTAAGTACCGGAAAAGAAACAAGTGTAATTGAGCTTGCTGAAGTAATTAGCGCAATTTGTGATTTAAAACAAGCAGATCTCCAATTTGCAGCAAAAAGAGATATTGATGTTGTTCAAAGGAGATGTCTGAATAACAATAAATTAATTGATATAGGTTGGAAATGTACGAATGATATACACTCCGGTCTAACTAAAACATTTGCATGGTTAAAACGAGGTGAAACAGGATGAAAATTTTTCATGGGACAGTGGAAATCGCTGGTCAAATGGGGATTTTAAGTGATGCTTTGCAAAAAAAAGGCCACTATTCGATTGGTTACAATACCCATTATTCGTATTTAGGTTATGAAGATCACCTCATAAATACGAATTTTGATTACCTTTCAGAAAAACAGGATGAGATTATAGAATACTTCGACATTTTTCATTTTCACTATGCCAAAACATTAAATCCTTCTTTTGAAGATCTGCCTCTCTTACAAGCAAAAAATAAAAAAATGCTGATGCATCACTGGGGAAATGATGTTAGGTTCCATGACATGGCAAAAGTTAATAACCCGTATGTAAATACGTGGGATTCCCCCTCCAATGATGTAATAGATTGGGTGTTAACTAAGCTATCTACTCATATAAAAGAAGCAATCGTGCAAGATTACGAAGTCTATGAGTATGTAAAGAATTATTATGATAAAGTTCATGTCGTACCTATTGCCATTGATTTAAGTCAATTCACCCCACGTTTCCCACTAGTTACGAAGGAAAAACCATTAATTTTACACGCGCCAACAAATCCTTATTTTAAAGGAACGGCTTCTATAGAAGCTGTTATAGAAGAACTGCGGAAAACCTATAATTTTGATTATAAAAGAATTGAAGGAATGAATCATAAAGAAGTTATTAAGCTTTATGAGGAAGCAGATATTATTATTGATCAAGTTCTTTGCGGATCATACGGACTATTAAGTGTAGAGTCTATGGCACTTGGTAAACCAGTTGTTACTTTTATACGTCCCGATCTCGTCAGTACTTTCCCTGAAGATTTACCAATCGTCAATGCAAATCCAGATAATCTATATGATCAAGTAAAATTATTATTAGACAATCCAATTTTGCGGCAACAATTAGGCATACTTGGAAGAGAGTATGTTTCAAGAGTACATGATCATCATATTGTTGCCGATCAGCTTCTAGCTATTTATACTCAGCTATGATAATTTATGAACACAAAAAAAGCATCCTGATTTGTGAGAAGAAGCTCTTACAAACAGGATGCTTTTTTCATTACGAAAATACTAATAGGAAATTCCGGTATATGGATAATGTTGATATGTTTTCTTTATAAAGGAGTAGATTTGTATATATGCTACAAGATCGTTGTTGAGGATCATCTTCATTGTTTGACTTGGAAATTGAAAGACTACTAAACTATTATTCATATATCCATGGCTTATTCCTAAATTCAAATAGTCATATATATGGGTATCATTAAATAATTTGCCTTTGCCATAAATAATTTGCATACCCGTATGATAATGACTAGCAAAAGCTGTACTATTTTTAATCCAGTTGATATCTATATTGGTATTTCCATAATAGTTTGGATTGGCACAAGCGGCATCAAATTTGAAATCACTCCATTCCACACATCCTGAAGATCCGTAAGTAAATAACCATAGTGCGAGGAAGCCGCGATTATGGATATAATCATTTGTTTCTTTTACTAAATTTTCATCACTTGCATTAATGGAACTTCTTTGCCACACGAATCCTTTAAATGATAATGCATCATGCAGATGAGTTTCTTTTTCCCATCGCATAATAAAACTGTCAATCCACCATTGGATTGCCTTTATTTGATCAGTCTCGTTAGTGAAATCTAACTTGTTCCCCAGAACTACTCCGAAGTTTTCTTGTAACGGATTAGGATAAGGAATCGTAACCCAAATATCAGTTTTGTCCCCAACCCTCGTATTTTGTGCTAATGCGCTTAAATTAACATTTTCCTTAAATAAATGATCAATTGCCAGTTGCCAATCATTATTTCTGGCTGGCTTTCCAATCCCTGAGTGCATGACCTGGATATAATAATCTTTCCTCATTTGAATGGGATTAAATATAAATGCACGAAACATTGTATCAACTGGTTTTCCATCAATAAAATAATATTGATAATATTCTAGGTCTTCTTTTGACCAGTCAATCGTATCAACTTCAGATAAGTCCCCGCAAGGTAATACACATATATGGTTTTGAATAGAAAGTTCCTCGGCAGTTAGATAGCCAGTTGGCGTATTTGACATAGTTATTGTCTCCTTTACTTACACTTTTAACATTCGTTATGAAAACAGCATCTCTATATATAGAGTATGTATGTCAATGTTCAACCGTGCAGCTACCCTATGCCCTATTTTTATTAAACACAAAAAATCATTCCGAAAACAGAATGATTTTTTTAAATGATATGTTTTGAAATTTAAAGAATACGAACAAAGTTTATTTCGTCTATTGAAAAATTCGTATGCTTCTTTGAATTGTAATCGACCAATTCAACAATTGTAACATGTTTACCTTTTACTTCTTCCAATAATCCATCAATAACATCCCTATTCGTATTAATTTCTATATCTGATCCAATATAGGATGCTAGTTCATTAATAAAATATTCTTGTGGCATTAGTCTTCCCTCCCTGATAAGTCATAAACTGATACAATTCGGTTAAAAGGGATAAGGATAGTGTATCCAACGATAATATAATCCTGTTCGACCGATAATAATCTCCCGGAAATACTGCCTGATGATGTTTCTATTTGTACTTGTTGATCAACCAATGAGTTTAATTCTTTCTTCAATTCACTTACATTTACACGATCTTTACTGGCTAAGTTATCAATACTGGATAATCCATCATTTGCTTCTTGTACTCCGTTTTTATCAATTGTTTCTACTAATGTATTCATTTCATTTCTGCTGTTTAAAAAATTGGCTACCACCGATTTAACAACTTGTAATTTATCATTTTTAAATATTTTTGCTATATCACTAAAGCCTATTTTACCGTCTAAAATATTCGCTATATTTTGTTTATTCACAGGTAATTTCTCATTCGTCATTTTTTCAAATAATACTTTTACTTCATTTTTCCTTTTTAAAAATCTCTCTATTATTTGTTGATCAACTTGGAATTCCTCTATTTTAGAAGTGATTGATGTAGTTTGTATTTGGGGTAGTTTCCAAGGAAATGCCTCGAATCCTTGGGAAATATTACTATTAATTTGGCTAGTGATTTGATTAGTTATTGTTTTTAATTCATTTCGAACGGTTTGAAACGTATCTTTTAATATCAGATTATTCTCCATACTTCACCATTGTCCTTTCTCAATTATTCTACTTGATCCTCTTACATTTGAGTTATACTAGTAATCCATTTCCTAACTGTTTGATATTCCCTTTATTTAATGAATCATCCATGTATACAGCTCGTGTATCAAAGATTGCTTTAGCATTTTCAGCGAATAATTCAGCAGGAATATTGGTATGATCCGTTAAAATAAGAACGATATCATTTTCGCTTATTATTTGAGGATCTAAGGCAATGCTTTGTTTTCTTTCACCATTGATTTCTACTTCTGGAACAAATGGATCATGATAAGTAACTTGTGCTTCTTTTTCGACTAATTGTGTGAAAATATCAATCGCCCGTGAATCTCTTATATCACCTATATCTTTTTTGTAAGTCAATCCATAAATTAGGACAGAAGGTTTTTCCTTTTCTGCAATCTCAAATGTACGACGAACGATAAATTCAACGATTTCTTTATTCATTTGATCGGATAAATGTATAAACTGGCTGGATAAACCTTTTTGTTTCATGATAAATTGTAAGTAAAGGGGATCTACAGGAATGCAATGTCCACTAATCCCCGGCCCTGGATAAAAAGGATGGTATCCATAAGGTTTCGTACTCGCTGCATTAATTACCTCCCAAAGATTCACATCTATTTCATTACACATCATCGCCATTTCATTAATAAAAGAGATGTTTACAAATCGGTAGGTATTTTCTAATAGCTTAGTAAATTCCGCTGCCTCTGTAGATGAAACGGGAACTACATCACTATATATCTTCGTATACAGTTCAACTGCTTTATCTTTGCAATCCGCTGTTATTCCCCCAACTACTTTTGGTGTATTTTCTAATTCAAATTGTTTATTACCTGGATCCACTCTTTCTGGAGAATAAGCGAGGTGGAAATCCCGACCGACGAACAGACCACTTTTTTCAAGTATTGGTTTTACAATATCCCTTGTCGTTCCAGGATAAGTTGAGCTTTCTAATACGATTAATTGTCCTTTTTTAATCCTCTTCTGAATCATTTCTGCTGCTGATTCTACGTAATTTAAATTAGGAGATTTGTCATGTTTTAATGGCGTTGGAACACAAATAATAATAACATCTACTTTTTCAAGGACTTCGTTCTTCGAAGTAGCACTAAACTGATTTGACCCAAGAGCATTTACTAATGTTTCATCGCTAATATCGGAAATATAGCTTTTCCCATTCTTTATGGATGAAATTTTTTTGTCATCTATATCTAAACCAATTACCTTAAATCCCTTTGAAACTAATAGCATCGCTAATGGAAGCCCTACAAACCCTAAACCGATTACTGCTACTTTTGGTGTTTTGTCTTGTATCACTTTGTTGCCCCTTTCTAAAAATGTTCTTTTACAAATTATGTTCGATAATTTATTTCGAAAGGTACAATTCACTATTTTTATTGAACTTCTACCAAAAACCAATATTTGTACTATTTTTGATAGGAATATTGCTTGATTTACATTAAAAAGAAAAACTATGCTCCTTTAAGATATGAAAAAAATAAGAATAAGTAAGTGCGATAGTCACTATGTCGACCATCTAATTTAAAATGGACAGCATTTAATTGAAGGAAAATAAAAAGTCTCATTTCCAATGAAATGAGACTTTCTTTTATGCTGAGTTGGTAATGATTAATAGCCTATTACATGATAGCCTGAATCAACATGGATGTTTTCTCCAGTAATTCCTCTAGACATATCACTGAAAAGGAATACAGCTGTATCTCCTACTTCTTCTGGTGTTGTACAACGACGAAGCGGTGACTTTTCCTCTACTTCTTTCAAAATTGTGTTAAAATCACTAACACCTTTTGCAGAAAGGGTACGTATCGGTCCTGCTGAAATCGAATTTACACGTATGCCATATTGACCAAGATTACTCGCTAAATATTTTACACTTGCTTCTAAAGATGCTTTCGCAACTCCCATCACGTTGTAGTTCGTCATTACACGCTCGCCACCGAGGTAGGATAAAGTAATAAAACTTCCTCCCTCAGCCATTAATTCTAAATTTTTCACTTCTTTAGCGATTGCGGAAAGTGAATATGCGCTAATATTTTGCGCCAATAAAAATCCTTCACGTGTAACATTCAAATACTCACCACTGAGCTCCTCTTTATTCGCAAAAGCTACACAATGAGCGATCCCATGAATAGTGCCAACTTCTTCTTTAATTTTGCTGAAACATGTATGGATTTGTTCATCGCTTGTTACATCACATTGAAGAATAATGGAATTATTCGTTTCAAGGGTTTCAACTAACTGTTTTACACTTTTTTCCGTACGTTCACGGCCATATGTGAAAATTAAGCGTGCTCCCGCCGCATGAAGTGAGCGAGCAATCCCCCACGCAATACTGCGTTTATTCGCAACTCCCATGACAACAAAAGTTTTACCTTGTAAAGAAAGATTCATAATTTATTTTCCTCCTAGAATGGATTATGTATAAGTTTATCAGAAGTTATTAGTACTAGGTACTAAATCTTTAGTACCTAGTGCTAATTTTACATGATTCATTCTTTTATTAATAGTCTATTTTTAAATTTAACACCACTCACAGAATTCTAGTTCACGTTTAAGTTCATCGACATATTCTGTTGAACCTGTAACAATTAACCGATCATTTATATGGAGCTCTGTATCACCGTGAGGAATAATCGATTCACCGCCTCGGAAAATTCTGACGAAAATAACATCACCTGTGAAAGGAAATTTCCGAAGAGTCATCCCTTCAAATTGATTATTTAACATGTTTATCTCAAAAAGCGAATTTTCCTGATTGGTTAATATTCTCATGACCGCTGGTGACTCGATAAGTGATCGTAGTAATGCTTGAGTAGATAGAAGCGTTGAAAATACTTCCACATCATTTTCACGAACTTGTTCTTGTAATTGTGGTGACTCTATACGGGCAATAACTCTGTCCACTTTGCGATTCTTTGCTTCAACTGCCAATGGTGTATTGGTTTCTTCGTCACCGGTCATAAATACTATAATATCCGATGCAAAGATTCCCTCATCTTCCAATGTTACTACTTCATAATCATTTATTTCTTTTACTTTAAAAAGAGAATTAGCAATTTGTTTATCCGCTTTGTCCAGTTTCGTATGATACAGTGTGACATCATATAATTTCGGACTTAATTCTCTTGTAACGGGTAATGTAAGTTGATTTGCTCCCACTAAAGAAACTTTTCTCTTTCTTTCTTGTAAATTTTCTCTTGGAAACAATTTTCTAAATAAAATTGGTGTAATGATACATGTAATAACCGCCACTAAAATGAACATTCCACTCATTTCTTGTGTAATTGCCCCAATACGTTCAGCGATTTTTGCTGCAGCAATAACCAGTGATAAAGTTGAAGTAAGCAAAAAAGCCGATGAGACAACAGTCTTAGTGTCATACCATTTTTTTAGTAAGAAAACCGGTATGAATTTCGATAATAAAAAGGCAATAATGAGCAACGGAATTAAAATTAATAATTTTTTATCACTAAACAATGACCATAGATCAAGATCAACACCAACCATGACAAAGAAAATAGGAATTAAAAATCCATATCCGAAAGAATCAAGCTGCCGTACCATTTCTGGATTTGGTGCTAATAACGAAACTAATGTTCCAGCCAAAAATGCTCCTAATATATTCTCTGCACCGACTGATTCGGATAAAGCAACAAGAACAAGAATTAATGTAAATACAGCACGTGTCCCAATTTGTGTCGTACCTCTTGAAAGCTTTTCAAAAAAGGACTTTTGCTTAAATCGTTTGGCAATGAAATAAAGTATAACCCCTGCTGCAAATAAAATTAGGATTAGCCACATATTTCCTTCACCGCCACCTGTTAATGACACATAAACGGTTAACAGAATCATCGTTATAAGATCAGCTATGACGGCGATGAGAAGAATGATTTGTCCAATAGCTGTTTTCATGATGTGAGCGTCCTTCAATGTCGGAACGACTACACCTAGCGAGATGGTAGAAATAATTAATGTTAATAAAAATACATCGTCTACTAAACCGGCAAAGACGAATAAGTAAGAAAGTAGTACAGATAAAATGAGTATTCCAATAAAGATTACGATTGCAACCTTTAATCGGTTTGGTTCTTTTTTTCCATTAGGCAGAGTGGCATCCTTTTTTCCCCCAGAAAAAGCGGAAAAGTCAATTTCGACTCCACTTAAAAACATAAGAAAAATAAATCCTAATGTAGATAATGTTTGTAGCCACATATCCTTTTCAATTAAATCAAAGCCACTTTTCCCAATGATCAATCCAACGATAATTTCACCTATTACAACTGGTATAACATTAAGCTTAAAGCGATGTAATAAAAGTGGCGTAAGAAATGCAGCAATAACTACTATAACAACAGACGTAAGTGATCCTTCCATAGTTCCTCCCCTTTTTTAATAACGATATTTCAAATTTCTTTAAATTAAATGGTTCATAAATAAATTGGCCATTCCAAAATATATTAGGATTGAGATAATGTCATTTATTGTCGTAATAAATGGACCTGATGCTACCGCAGGGTCAATATTTAGTTTATCCATAAGAAGTGGAATTAACGAACCTGACATAGTAGCTACAACTAATGATGCCAATATTGATATCCCTACCAATAAACCAAGAAATAGTTCCCCTTTCCATACATACACGATAATCATAATCAAAATACCACATGTAGCCCCAGTAATAAATCCTGTCCCTGCTTCCCTAAGAATGAGCTTCCATTTACTCTCTTCATTCACATCTCCCGTAGCAATTCCTCTTACGGCTACAGCTAATGCCTGTGTCCCTGTATTACCTGCCATTCCACCAATTAACGGGATAAAAACTGCCAATAATGCTACTTGTTTCAGTGTATCTTCAAAACGACCAATTAGACTCGCTGTAAACATGCCTAAAAAAAGGAGGACAATAAGCCAAGGCAATCTCTTTTTGGCAGCTGAAAATGGGCTTTTACTTGGTGAATCCATATCGGAAACTGCAGCAAGCTTAGAGTAATCCTCGGAAGCCTCTTCATCAATGACATCCACGATATCATCGATCGTTATAATCCCCAATAAATGTCGTTGGAAATCAACTACAGGAATAGCTAAGAAATTATAATCCTTCATTCTTCTGGCGATATCTTCCTGATCATCACTAACGGATACATACACGACCCGATCATTCATAATTTCCGTAATCATCGTATCGTCTTCTTCAATAATTAAGTCACGAAGTGAAAGAACGCCGACAAGCCTTTTCTCTTCGTCAATGACATATAGATAATAGATCATTTCCGCTTTGGCAGCTTCATTCTTTAAAATAAACATAGCTGATCGTACGGTTTGACTTGCTTCAATCGCGACATATTCGGTTGTCATGATGCTTCCTGCGGTGTATTCTTCATAATGAAGCAAATCTTTAATTTCTTGAGCTTCACCCTGATCCATCATCGTCAGATAACTTGCAACCTGATCTTTTTCTAGAATATTTAACACATCGACCGCATTGTCCGTAAACATATAAGAAAGGACATCTGCCGCATATTGTGGTAGCATTTCAGACAATAATTTTCGATATTCCTCATCTTCGATTTCTAGTTGTTCAAACAGAAATGCCATTTCCTTCGGAGACAAAAAATAATAAACTTGTTTTCTATGTACCGGATCAATTTCAATAAAAAACCGAGCTTGATCATAGGGATGTAAGCTGAGAAATTCATCACGAAAATTATGAATATCTTTATTTTCTAATGCGGTGTTCAATAATATCTGTTGATGAAGTTTTTTTTGATCTTCTAGATTTTCACCCAACGTTCATCACCTTCGTTTCTAAAATTACATAATACATATCCTAACAAAACTTTATTCATTTGTATTGTAATTTGAATATGTTTCTTACGTTAGTTTTCCACATATTTATTTAAAATATATTTAAAATAATAGTAATCACTATAGTATGGAAAGGATACAAAATGAAAATAGACATTATTGGAGATATTCATGGCTGTTATGATGAATTTGTTCGTTTAGTGACTGCTTTGGGATATAGGTTTGAAAATGATATTCCGATTCATCCGGATCATCGAATAGTAGGATTTGTTGGTGATCTTACCGATCGCGGTCCACAATCTCTGAAAGTCATTGAAACTGTATGGAGGCTTCGACAGAAAAATCTTGCCTATTATGTTCCCGGAAATCATTGCAATAAACTTTACCGATATTTTTTAGGGAGAAATGTACAAATTACACATGGTTTAGAAACAACCGTTGCTGAGCTTAAAGCCTGCACTGGAAAAGAAGAAAATCATTATAAAAAAATGTTCATGCAATTATACGAAGAGGCACCGCTGTATCAAATAATCGATAAAAAAAATCTAATCATTGCACACGCAGGAATTCGTGAAGATTATATTGGATTGTCCAATAAAAGTGTCAAAACGTTTGTATTGTATGGAGATATAACTGGAGAAAAGCATGAGGATGGCTCACCGGTAAGACGTGACTGGGCTAAAAATTATAATGGCGATGCATGGATAGTCTATGGACATACACCTGTTCAGAAACCTAGATTTGTCGGAAAAACTGTCAATATTGATACCGGGGCAGTATTCGGAGGAAAGTTAACAGCACTACGCTATCCTGAAATGGAGACCGTTTCTGTCGATTCTTCCATGCCGTATGTGGAAGGGAAATTTAGGAGTTTTGAGTAATAATATGCGTGTGGCTAACTTGCCTCACGTTTTTGTTGTTTGAACTTATTACTTTATTATTGAAAATGTAGGCAGAATATATTAAAATTTCAAAAAGAAAGTAGGTGATGAAATTATTATAAAACATCGTAAAGAACCAGTTGATTTAAACGTTTTAAACTATTTACATCCTCGAATGGGTCTATCTGCAAAAGATAAGCTTTACTTATTAAACCTTCAAAAAGGCTTCCTAGGTGAGAAGCAGTTTGATAAATTATTATCAACTCTCTCAAATGATTGGACTATACTTAATGACCTACATCTTGAAGCAAACAACACTTCCTTTCAAATTGATAGTTTTGGCCTCCACTCTGAATCTTCCTATATCTTTGAAATAAAAAATTATGAAGGGGACTTCTATGTTGAAAATGAATCTTGGTATTCTGTGTCAGGAAATGAAATCAGTAATCCGTTTCAACAATTAAAACGAACTGAATCCCTTTTCCGCAGATTTCTAAAAAATCATAGCTTTCATTATACAGTTGAACCCTATCTTATTTTTATCAATCCAGAATTCCACTTATATAATGCTCCACGAAATCCTCAAATAATTTTTCCTAACCAACTTAATCGATTTATGGAAAAATTAAAGAAGAAATCTGCCACTAGGACAAAAAATCATTTGAAATTAATTGAAAAACTATTGTCATGTCAAGTACAGGGCTTACCGTATAGGAATTTACCTAAATACAGTTTTAATGACTTAAAAAAAGGAATTCCCTGTTCGGAGTGCCAGTCTTTTTATGCTAGTTTTCTAAGAAAAAATTTAGCATGCAGTCATTGTGGTCACAAAGAGGATGTTACTTGCGCTGTTATACGAAGCATAGAGGAATTTAAGATCCTATTTCCCGAGGCGAAAATTACCAGCATGATCATACATGAATGGTGCAAGATCATTCCTTTACAAACGATTCAGAGGATTTTATCAAAAAACTTTAAACTCTTTGGGCATGGCAAGAGTGCATTTTATGTGAAATAAAGCTCCTCATAATTGCGATTGAAATTGAGGCTTTTATTTATATCATAAGTACGTTTTGATGTTGATATTTAGATCTTTTTGTTTTATCTATATCATACGCCGGTTTTGATATTGATATTTAGATCTTATTTGTTTTATCTATGTCATACGCCGGTTTTGATATTGATATTTGGATCTTTTTTGACTTATCTATGTCATACGCCGGTTTTGATATTAATATTTAGATCTTTTTTGATTTATCTATGTCATACGCCGGTTTTGATATTGATATTCGGATTTTTTTTGATTTATCTATATCATACGCCGGTTTTGATATTGATATTTGGATCTTTTTTGATTTATCTATGTCATACGCCGGTTTTGATATTGATATTTAGATTTTCTTTGTTTTATCTATGTCATACTACGGTTTTGATATTGATATTTAGATCTTTTTTGATTTATCTATGTCATATACGGTTTTGATATTGATATTTTGGATTTTCTTTACTTTATCTATTTCATACGTCCGCCTTGATATGGATATTTTAGATTTTTCTCGTTTTATCTATATCATTCAGAATATGATTTCGATTTTTAGAGTCTTCATCGTTTAAATCTATATCAAACTAGGTACATGCATTTTACAAAAAGGAACTTAAAACACCATAGCAAAAAATGGACTTTAGCCTCTTATACTAAAGTCCATTACTTCACACTTCAAACGGAAAATCACTATGAAAAGTCATTTCTTTGCCCGTTGTTGGATGATAGAAAATAAGATTGCTGCAGTGCAAGGCTTGACGTTCATACTTATCAGTACTTCCACCGTAAAGATCGTCACCTAAAAGGGGGTGACCAGCATAAGACATATGTACACGAATTTGATGTGTTCTTCCTGTATCCAGTGACAATTGGATATGACAAAACTTCGAACAACGTTTTAATACGTGATAATGTGTACGTGCAGCTTTTCCATCTGTTCTTACTTCCCTTTCAATAATACTTGAATCTTTACGGCCAATCGGTGCATCAATAGTTCCGGAATCATTGCTTAAAATGCCTTCCACTAATGCCTCGTAAGTACGTTTAATCATTCTTTTTTGCTGCATTTTACTTAACAAATGATGGATGTATCGATGTTTCGCTACTAGAACTAATCCTGAAGTGTTTCTATCCAAACGTGTAACGATATGAACGGTAGCATCAATAGATTTTTTTTGATAATACCCGATTAGCGCATTGGCAAGACTTCCATTCGGATGCTCTCTTGAAGGGATTGTATTCATAAATGCAGGTTTATCTATCACTAATAAATCTTTATCCTCAAAGATAATATGAATCGGAATATCCTCTCCAACTAACGATTCACTGCTTTTTTCAGGTGGAAAAGTAACCTCGAGCCGATCACCGCATTTTAATTGATATAGAACATTTTCTTCACGCTCGTTGACCATTATTTGTCCGCCAGCAAATTTAATATCAGTTAACGCTCTTCGTGAAATTTCTTTCTCACTTAAAAATTGTTTAATAATCTTATCTTCATCTTTTTGAGTGATTTTCCATTGCAAGGAATAAGAAGCCATTCGTGCTCCCTCTCTTTTAGTCTGAAATAAATGAATCATGAACCCGTTTCCAAAACGGGAAAGGGCGAAATCGTGCAAAACGAATCTTCTCATCTGCCACACGGAATTGGATCGATTTCACATCTTTATGTAGCAATGTAAGATGATCGATAGTGATCATGAAATCTTGTTCGCGAACAGGCTTAAGTGTACATGTATGATGCCCTGGAAAAATCAATGGTGATCCGATTGTTCTAAATACTTTATTATTAATGGAAGCCATTTCCGCTAATTGAATCGCCTTTATTGAAGGATGAATGATTGCTCCACCTAATGCTTTATTATAAGCTGTACTTCCGGTCGGAGTTGAAAGACATAATCCATCTCCTCGGAAGCGTTCAAAATGTTGACCACGAACGTCAATATCCATGACCAATGTGCCTTCCACACATTTTACCGTTGACTCGTTCAATGCTAAATACCTAGTTTCTTTGCCACCATGCTGATAACGAATGATCACTTCAAGAAGAGGGTACTCAACAACCTGATATGGTGTTTTTGCTATTGCAATAACAAGCTTTTCGATTTCTTCCGGTACCCAATCTGCATAGAAACCAAGATGGCCAGTATGAACTCCTACAAAAGCGGTTTTGTCTAATCTTGAACTGTAGCGGTGAAAGGCGTATAGCAATGTTCCATCCCCACCAACTGAAATGACGATATCCGGTTTTGCCTCGTCGTACTCTAGTCCAAAATCCTGTAAATATGTACGTATTTTATGCATCAATGTATTCGACTTTGCATTTCCTTTTGATGTAATCGAAAATTTCAAGTTCATTCACCTTCTCCCATATATTTGATTCATGATTTATTAATTCTTTTTTCTCGCATTTTTATGTTGTTCTTTATTTTTTGTAAAATAAACTTGTGCCTCTTGAATTTCTTCCCGAATTTCAGACATTTCTTCATCCAATAGGAAAGCTGCTTCTGCGGCACGTTGTAGACGCATTTTAATGTCCTCAGGAAACTGTCCACGATATTTATAATTTAGTGAGTGCTCAATTGTCGCCCAAAAATTCATTGCAAGTGTGCGAATTTGAATTTCACATAGAAGCTTTTTTTCTCCATGAATTGTTTGAACAGGATATTCGATAACTACATGATAGGAGCGATATCCACTTGGTTTATTATTTGAAATATAATCCCGTTCCTCAATAATTTTAAAATCATTTCGCATTCTTAATAGCTCGACTACTTTTTTAATATCATCAACAAATTGACACATCATCCTAAGTCCAGCGATATCCTGCATTTGGGTTTCTAATTGATCGAGCGGGATTTCTTTTTGTGTTGCTTTATCTAAAATACTAACAATCGGTTTCACGCGTCCGGTTACAAATTCAATTGGAGAGTGGATATGCTCCTGCTCGAATTGGGTACGCATCCCTTTTAATTTAATTTTCAATTCATCCACAGCTTGTTTATAAGGAGCTAAAAATTGATCCCAATGGTTCACTAACAATCACCTCTAACTAACAAATCAGGAGTAGAAATTTACCTAATCATAAATCCATTTCCATTTTACCATAATTCTTGATTGCTAATGCAAGACTACAACTGATAAAATGCAAACAGTGAATAAAGGAAAAAAGGGAGCGATAATAAACTATGGCCAGTGTTATTGAAATAGAATTAAAAAATTTAGTAACTCAAGAAGAATTCATCCGAATCAAAAATGAATTTTCACTTACGGAAAATCTTTTTATTGAACAAATCAATCATTATTTTGACTCCCCCACCTTTCAATTAAAACAATTAGGATGTGCACTGCGAATTCGAAAGAAAAAGAATCAATATGAACTTACACTAAAATCACCTGCAGAGATTGGCTTATTAGAAACCAATGAAAAAATCAATGAACAACTAGCCAATCAATTGATCACGTCAGGGGAACTGCCTGAAGGAGAAGTAAAAAATAAATTACGACAATTAAGCCTTCCGTTAGACAACATCAACTATTTTGGATCTTTAACAACGAACAGAGCTGAAATAAATTATAAAGATGGATTACTTGTTTTTGACATTAGTTCCTATTTAAATAAAAGAGATTTTGAGATAGAATATGAAGTAGCAGATAGAATTATAGGGGAAAGAATTTTCCAAGAGCTAATGAACCAATTAAATATACCTATTCGTGAAACTGAAAATAAAATTGTCAGGTTTTATAACGCAAAAAAACAATACTTAAGTGGGGAAAAAACGAATGACAACAGTGAATCAAATTAAAACATTACTTGAATTGCAGGCACTTCAAAGTTTTTCAAATGCACCTAGCTCCCAATCATCGGACACAAGTTCTCTTTTTCAGCAATTACTAGCGACTGCCATGCAAAGTTCCATTAATGGAAAAACAGAAAGTAGTACAAGCACTTTAAATAATACATTAAATCAAACTTTGCCAGTGAATTTTAATTTTCCAATGAATTTGAAACCAGTCAATGTCCCAAAAGATCTTGATTCAATTATTCAAAAGGCGAGTGAAAAATACAATGTACCTGCAAAATTGATTAAATCGGTTATTCAACACGAATCCAGCTTTAATTCTAATGCAGTTAGTAGTGCTGGCGCATCGGGTCTTATGCAATTAATGCCTTCTACAGCAAGTAGCCTGGGCGTGACGGATGTTTTTGATCCGGAACAAAATATATTTGCCGGCAGTAAATATTTAAAAAACATGCTTGACCGCTATGATGGAGATATCAAACTGGCACTCGCTGCTTATAATGCAGGGCCGGGAAATGTCGATCGTTACGGAGGAATTCCACCATTTAAGGAAACGCAAAATTATGTAAAAAACATTTCGAGCTCATTCTATGGATAAACGTTATTCGAAAGAATAACGTTTTTTTTAATATATTCACTGGGATAATATTCATTGTTTTGCAAAATATAATCATTGAAAAGGCTATTTGTTTGAGTTATTGGACGTTCACCTGCTAAAATGAAAATACACAATAAAAATCTTTTTAAAGGAGCTTTTCATATGGTAGAGAAACGCATAGTACCGTATGAGGTAATCGGGGAAAAAACACTGCACCAACTCGTCGATGCATTTTATTCGAGAGTCGCGAAACATCCCGATTTAATCCCAATATTTCCAAAGGACTTATCCGAAGTCGCGAAAAAACAAAAAATGTTTTTAACACAATACTTGGGTGGGCCTCAATTATATACAAATGCCTATGGTCATCCGATGATGCGTGCACGTCATCTTCCACATGAAATAACACCAAAAAGAGCAAAAGCATGGTTATCATGTATGAGTGAAGCAATGGATGAAATAAAATTAGAAGGAACGATACGAGAAGAGTTTTTTTCTAGATTAGTTTTGACAGCAAGGCATATGGTAAATACTCCAGATGAATTAACAGGTGAAAAAAATTGAAAGACAATCTAGTTTCAAATTACCATTGCTTTTGTAATTCTGATAAAAAGCCACTAGAAATATATATGTTTGTTGATCCATTATGTCCAGAATGTTGGGCATTGGAGCCAATTATTAAAAAATTACAGCTAGAATTTGGACAATATTTTCGATTGAAACATGTTTTAAGCAGTAGCTTAACAAGATTAAATATTAATTCTAAAAAAATTGATTCCATCGCGCAGCTTTGGGAAAAAACTGCTACAAGAACAGGGATGTCTTGTGACGGAAACCTTTGGTTTGATAATCCAATTACTGCTCCATATATAACGTCTATTGCAATCAAAGCTGCTGAATTGCAGGGAAGAAGAGCAGGAATTCGATTTTTAAGAAAAATACAAGAGCTTCTATTTTTAGAGAAGCAAAATGTATCAAACTTAGATGTTCTTGTTGAATGTGCAAATAGTATTAACTTGGATACTGAGGAATTTTTAAATGATATTCATTCTGAGAGTGCAGCGAAAGCCTTCCAATGTGACTTAAAAATTTTATCGGAAATGGAAGTCAATGAATTCCCTTCTCTCGTTTTCTTTAATGAGAATATTGAAGATGAGGGGTTAAAAATCACAGGGCTTTATGAATACAACGTATACGTGCAAATTATTCAAGAAATGCTTGGTACTAAAACAAAGCCTAATCCTTTACCACCATTAGAACAATTTTTAAAAATATATAAATTGGTTGCTTCAAAAGAAATTGCCATCGTTTATGATATGTCGATAACGGAGGTAGAGAAAAAATTAAAAAAATGGGTGTTGCAACAAAAGGTGAAAGCAATCCCCGGAAAACACGGTACTTTTTGGAAGTATATTGAAAATGAGGACTAATATTTGAGAAGGGTATAGTTTAATGCTATATCCTTTTTTTGTTCCAATTGAGTAGGAGAAGTTGTTATTATTCGAATCATTATAAGAAAAAGGCCTTGCAACAGCAAGACCTTTTTCAACACGAACAAAGGGGATGGGAGAAATTTTTCACGGTCAAACAAAGGGGTATATGTTTGTTTGTGATCAACTTCACGTCCCTACTATAGCATGATTTTACTTGTATGTGCAAGTGTATGTTAAGAGCTTCACAATATTGTCAAAAACGAGTGATATTTTGTCTGATAAATACATAAATATTTAATAGTCAGGTTTTTATGGAAGGAGTATTTCTATGCAAAAGTTTGTTTTTCCAATTTTTCTTTTTGTCATCCTCCTTGCTTTTTGTGTAAACATTCTTGGGCTAATGAAGCTCCTTCCAATTTTCATTACCTCCCCTATGTTATTTCTGATACTGTTCATTTTTGTTCTTTATTTAAACAGGAAAAACCATTTTCGCGGTTTTAAATAAGTTTTATTCAAAGAAAAAGGGTCCAGCGAAGTTGCTCGACCCTTTTCAAATTTTATTGAATACTATGATAATAAGCTTTCAAGTTCATTTAATTTCTCTTCAAATACTTTAAGTGCTTCTTCAACTGGACTTGACGATGTCATATCCACGCCCGCCTTTTTCAATACTTCAATTGGGTAATCAGAACTTCCGGCCGACAAGAACCCGATATAGCGTTCAACAGCAGGTTTTCCTTCTTCAAGAATTTGCGCACTTAGTGCAGTCGCCGCACTAAATCCTGTTGCATATTGATAAACATAATAATTGTAGTAGAAGTGAGGTATTCTGGACCACTCCAAACCAATTTGTTCATCTATAACAATATCCTCTTCCCCAAAATATTTTTTATTTAGATCATAATATTCTTTCGTTAATAATTCTGCAGTTAATGCTTCACCGTTTTGTTCTTTTTGGTGAATTAAATGCTCGAATTCGGCAAACATCGTTTGACGGAAAACGGTTCCGCGGAATCCCTCTAAATAATGGTTTAATAAATAAATTCTTTTCTTTTCATCATCAATCGTTTTAAGCAAATAATCATTTAATAAAGCCTCATTACATGTAGATGCAACTTCCGCTACAAATATCGAGTAATCACCATAGGTAAACGGTTGGTTTTTCCTCGTATAATAACTGTGAACACTATGGCCAAACTCATGTGCTAAAGTAAAAAGATTATTTACATTATCTTGCCAGTTCATCAAAATATACGGATTTGTACCATATGCACCAGATGAATAGGCCCCACTTCTTTTTCCTTTATTTTCAACAACATCTACCCAGCGATTTTCAAAGCCTTCTTTCAAAATGTCTAAATATTCTTCACCAAGCGGTGCAAGGCCTTTTAGAACCATCTCTTTTGCATCATTATAAGGAATTTTCATTTCCACATCTTTTACTAGTGGAGTATATAGATCATACATATGCAATTCCTTAACCCCAAGAACTTTTTTACGAAGTTTAATGTATTTGTGTAGAAGATGGAGATTTTTATTAACCGTGTCCACAAGATTATCGTAAACACTTTCGGGAATATTGTTTGCTGAAAGTGCAGCATGTCTTGCAGAATCATATTTACGAACTTTTGCATTGAAATTATCCCTTTTCACTTGCCCGCTTAATGTACTAGCAAACGTATTTCGAAAATTCCCATATGTTTCATACACTTTCTCAAATGCTTCTTTTCTTACTCTTTGGTCTGAGCTCTCTAAAAATCGAGAGTAGCGCCCATGAGTAATTTGAACTTCTTCTCCATCCTCGTCTTTAATAGATGGAAATTCAAGATCAGCATTATTCAGCATTCCAAATGTATTACTGGATGCATCCATTACTTCAGAAGCTTGAGCAAGCAGTGCTTCTTGATCAGCAGATAGAACATGTGGACGCTGAAGATTTAATTGTTCTAATACGTGCTTATACAATTTCAACTCGCTTTTTTCATCAATAAAGCCATTTAATTTATTTTCTTCAATCGACAATATTTCAGGTACTAAATAGGCAAATACACTGCCAGCCTCCGCTAATAAACTTCTCATTTTGCTTTCTTGACCTTGATAAAAGGAATTTCCGGTATCTTGATCATTGCGCATATGGGCGTATGTATACAACTTTCCTAATCTTTCGGATATTTCATCTTGAAATTTCAGTGCCTCATATAATTGATCAGCACTTTCTCCTAGCTTCCCTTTGAATTGGTCAGCTTTTGGTAATAATATCTTTACATCTTTAAATTCCTTCGCCCATACATCATCGCTTGGAAATATATCTTCCAATCTCCAAGTTAACTCTTCAGTCACTTCATTACGATTGGGAAGTGATTTAGTAGATGTTCCAGTAGTCATTATTTTTTTCCTCCATTCTTTTTAGAAGCTATTTTTCAATAAACATTAAGCGTACACTTTCGGTGTCCATCTTAAAATTGGAGCTTTAATAAACAAAATTTTTCCATTCTTTTTTATTTTAATTAAATTTACGACTTCCTGCAAATAATAATTACTCATTTATAAAATGTATTCATAAATTCGATTTCCATACGTGCAGCTTCCTCTATATTGTTTGGAAAGGGCATTGATTTATTCATAGTAAACCTCCCTTTTAGGGTCTCCTCTAGAAGACCAAATTTAGAAAGGATTTTTAAATAATGATAAATCATTTGCTTTAAAAAGCTTATATTTACTAAAGGAAACCTCCTTAACTGGATGTCATTATTCGAAACCCGTTCTTCAAATTTCCTTACCACCATAGCAAAAGTTGTTTCATCCCCTCTATTTAAATGCCTAAAACTATCACTCCATATAAAATATTGCCAAATTGCGGCATGCGTTTTGCAAATTTCCATAAAATTAACGGGAATTCCGATCAAAGGAGGGAATAAAATTGGTGAGTGTCTATTGTAGTATGCTGTGGCAAGAAATGAATCTTTTAAATTTGGAGCGTAGATGATTTTATTTTGGAGCATATTTTTCTTTTCATGGAACCAAAAGTTCCAATCAAAATTATTTTTATTACTTTTTGGTAAATGGAGTGGAAAATCAAGTGAAGATAATGGATAGGAAATCTGTTGACCAAAAACTTTCCTAATCGAAATAGGTGAGATATGCGATATGATGGTCAATTCCTTGGATTGAGGCAAATAGCTGTAAATATGCATTCCATTTGTAGAATTATACTGTGCTAAAGACCATTGGAAGTCTGATAGCTTAAATACATTATCAATTTGCGTATATTTTTTTTGGTATGGTTCACCACCAATTAACCAAATTGGAACAATATCAATTGTGGAATAACCTTTCGTCCGCTTTTCTATTTCTTCTATCGAAATTGATGAACATTGAAACTCAATAGCATACTTTTTCCCGTTCTTCTGAACATATAAATCAGGGCGTTGTTTTATTTTCGGGAGAAATTTTTCCATTTCAACAGGTAACTGTTGGTTTCTTAACCAATTATACAAATCAATTTTCCCTTGTAAATGGCGTTCACTTTCAGGTTCTGAGCTTGCACATATAGTATTTGACTTATGTGAGAAATGAGGTATCTTAATGTTGCCAATCTTCACAATCACTTCACTGTGACATTGAGGACAGTAAAAAGACGTTTCCCCTCTTATTTTCATTAGCTTTTCCTTTCTTTCCGGATACAACAAGCAATACCTTTCACCGTTTTTTGTAATAGCCGTAAGCATTTCTTCACCTCCCTTCTAAATAATTCAATTAGACAACTGATTTATCCTGCTTCAATAGACAAAAAAATACCAATTTCATTAAGAAATCGGCATTCACATTTATTTAAAATATTTTTGTATCGTTTCGAATACATCGCGCTCGATAATTGTATTTCCATACTCCTGGAGACGATGCACGGTAAAAGACGACTCTTCTCCGTATTCAAGCAAAATACTTAAAACATTATCAATTTCCTCTTCTTCAAACACTTCCTCAGGAAATTCAACATATAAATAATATTTATTATTATATGTTAAAAGCTTAGTTATGATATCTTCTAGTCCGGATTGCTTAGATAAAGAAATGACATCTTCGAAATCCTTGAAGGTAAGCATAAATTCTAATATGTCTTCGTCTTCTTCCTGAAGATTCTTTGATTGAAAATGTTCATCTAGAAATTCTTCAATTCGGTCATTAATCGGTAATTCCTTAAGCTTCTCTTCTGAAATCGGCAGTTCAAAACGCTGTCCGTCTTTAGACAATTGGGCTTTTGTAACTAGTACTTCAAGCCCTTTATCTAAAGCCTGAACCTGAATCCACAATGGGCCTTCTGGAACAAATTCTTCTTCGTGATGAATTTCATCCATCATTTCCCAAAAAAGTTCCTCGCTTCTTTCACGATCATACCAAATTTCTTCACGATTAAAGCCTCTTTCTTCTATATCAACGTAAGAAATATAAAACTTAACTGTATTTTCATTAATACGTTCGATTTCCATACATCAACTCTCCCTTCTATTTGAAAGTTATGAAGGGACCTGTTCCCCCATATAAGGCTAAGTGTATGCTAACCTACTTTTGTAAAAAGTGTAGAAATTTCATAATAAATAATATTCTACTCTTGTACTTCTATTTTATGATAAAAAGTGGATAATTGGAAACAAAAACTCTTCCCAATTTCAATTTCCACTAATACCCATAGGCTGTTTTCTCAAATTAAACTTATTGTTTTGCTCATTTTAGCGGATATACACCAAACATTCAAGACTAAATTTTCAGTAAACAAATTTATATCCTTGAAACAAAACGCCCCCATTCCAATCAAAGCTGGTATGAAGGCGTTTTGTATTACCTATTTTTATTTATGAAAAATGTTAATTAACAAGTTTTTGAGCTTCAAGTAATTGATATGAACGAACTTTTCGAGGTAAGAAACGACGAATTTCATCTTCATTATAACCGACTTGCAAACGTTTTTCGTCAACCATAATTGGACGTCTAAGTAGTCCTGGATTTTTTTGAATTAAATTATATAATTTTTGTAATGGATACGTATCTAAATCAACATTTAACTTTTGGAAAGTTTTTGAGCGTGTAGAAATGATTTCATCCGTACCATCCTCAGTCATTCTTAGTATTTCTTTTATTTCATCTAAACTTAAAGGTTCAGAAAAAATATTTCGTTCTTTATATTGAATATTATTTTCCTCAAGCCAAGCTCTTGCTTTCCTACATGATGTACAACTAGGTGAAGTGTATAATGTTACCATTTATCATTCACACTCCTTATCTATAATTTTAGTTATCATAATCCTTCAAGGATTAATTATTTAAATTAAAATTACTTTAAATAAAAAATCTATATTATGTATTATACACTATTTGTACAACAATGAATATAGTTTTTCTAAAAATGAGTCCATCCATTTATAAAAATGGCAACACTGTGACGTTAGACTTATAGTCTATTTACCCCTATTGCCAAACTTAAAACCTCTTTTTTCCTTTATTTTTTGCCCCCCTTTACGCCCAAATTTGCTTAAATGATTATCAATCTCAATTGTCTTTTTGATTCTGCATGTACTTATGTATGACTAATGAGTCGACATACACAGAATACTAGATCATTCTTAAATTACGATTAAAAGACAATTAAAATTTTCATATCTTGACTTAATCATTCCACTTAGATATAATATGGTAAATTTTAAAATATCGAAATAGCAATGATAAAGAGTAGTACATTTGTTTTTGTTTTATAGAGAGTTTGTGGTGGGTGAAAACAAACAAACAAAACTTATGGAATGGACTTTTGAGCACCAAAAATGAACAGATCTAATCCTCTTATTAGTTTTTGGCGAGTAATCCCACGTTAATGGGATTCCATGAGATCTTTCATGGAACTAAGAGACACAAAAGTTAATTTGTGTACTTAGGGTGGCACCGCGGAATTAACCATTCGTCCCTATTTTTTTAGAGGATGAATGGTTTTTTATTTTGCCTAAAAAAGAAACTATACTTATTTCAAGGAGGAATTGAAAATGAAGACAATTTTTTCAGGAATTCAGCCAAGCGGAACTATTACACTTGGTAATTATATTGGAGCATTAATGCAATTTGTTGAATTACAGGAAGAATATAATTGCTATTTCTGTATTGTCGACCAACATGCGATAACCGTTCCCCAAGATCGCTTACAATTACGTAAAAACATTCGAAACCTAGCAGCCCTATATATTGCTGTTGGAATTGATCCCGAAAAAGCAACTTTATTTATTCAATCAGAAGTTCCCGCCCATGCTCAAGCAGGTTGGATGTTACAATGTGTCGCAAGCATTGGTGAGTTGGAACGTATGACACAATTTAAAGATAAATCTTCCGGAAAAGAATCTGTATCAGCAGGTTTACTCACATACCCACCATTAATGGCTGCTGATATATTATTATATAATACTGATTTAGTTCCTGTGGGTGAAGATCAAAAACAACATTTAGAATTAACAAGAGACTTAGCTGAAAGATTTAATAAAAAATACAATGACATCTTTACAATTCCAGACGTAAGGATTCCTAAAGTTGGCGCAAGAATCATGTCACTTCAGGATCCAACAAAGAAAATGAGTAAATCTGATCCAAATACGAAAGGATTTATCTCCATTCTTGATGATCCAAAAACGATTGAAAAAAAAATCAAGAGTTCCGTCACAGATTCAGATGGAATTGTTAAATACGATAAAGAAAATAAGCCTGGAATTTCGAACTTGCTTTCCATTTATTCTATTATTGAAAATAGATCCATTGATGAAATCGTTGGGGAGTATGAAGGAAAGGGATACGGAGAATTTAAAAATGATCTCGCTCAAGTGCTCATCAAAAGGCTTTCGGCAATTCAAGAAAAATATCATTCATTAGTTGAATCGGATGAACTTGATCGTATATTAGACATGGGGGCAGAAAAAGCCAACAAAGCGGCTAATAAAATGTTAAAGAAAATGGAAACGGCAATGGGACTAGGACGAAAACGGAAATAAAAAATAAAGGTGCACCCATTTTTTTTCATAGGTGCACCTTTATTTTCTAATTAATTCACCTTTGGTCCATGCTCTAATTCCCAAAGCTTTTCAAAAAACGGTTGTCCTTTAATTAAATTTTCGCATAGGTTTTCGTGTTTTTCACTCCAACCACTTTTCACTTCTTCAAATAAACGATTCCAAACATTATTAAAATCCATGACTTGAATTTCTTGATACTGTTCTGGAGACCATTCTGTATACCAGTAACGAATTTCTGCCGCGTTATTTGATGAATGAAGTTGATCTAACGCCATAAATAACAACTGCTTCAATTGTCTTTCTTTTCTTGTTAATCCATGCATGATTGCCGGGTCAGGAGATAAAATATGATGTTCTTTCCCTCCACGTCCCCCTTCAAATTGATAATTAATCGGTTCATGTTGATCAATCATTTCATATACAAGCTGTTCTTGTCGAGGGATTAATCGGCTTTTTCTTATCGGAATATTATATCCTATCGTATCAACGGCTAAAATTCCTTTTCCATCCGTTACTACAAAACAATATTCCAATTGTACCCGTTCATGATTTTTTCTTGAATAGGCTTTTTGATAAACATCATTCATTAATTCTGGCGGTAAATCACTTAAATCATTTTCTATGTAGTGATACAATAATGAATCCACCAATAATAGCGGAACTTGATCTAATAATTCAATCGTGTCATCTCTCCTCCACTCATGGAAATGACAAATGTTATAGCTATTTTCTTCCCCTTCAAACCAATTCACCCATACATCATGTAGATATAGCATCATTTAACCCCCTTGCATCAACTATTTATCAATCAGTATGGGCATCCTTTAGTAAAATTATTCCTTGATTAACATATAAATCATTGACTATAAAGGAAAGGAATGAATAGAGCAAAAAAAAAAATCCTACCATTACAATGATTAGGATTTTTCATCTTATTTTTTAATTTTTTGGATTAAAAGCATCTTTTAAGCCTTCACCAATAAAGTTTATGGAGAGGGTTGTAAAAGTAATCAATAATGCAGGTGGTATCCAAATCCATGGCTTATATTGTAGAACATCCGGCTCATTTGCAGAGGATAACATATTCCCCCAGCTTGGTATTTCTGAAGGTACACCGAAACCTAAATAACTTAATGCCGCTTCGGCTACTATCATACCTGCAAACATAATACTTGCTTGTACAATAATCGTTGATAGGATATTAGGCAATAAATGTTTCATTATGATTTTCGTAGATGAGCATCCTATAGATATCGATGAAAGTACATATTCATTTTCCTTTTCTGCTAAAATTTTACTGCGAACAATCCTTGCGACACCGCCCCAGCTAAGAAAGCTGATTACGATGATTAATACCCAAACGCCTGATAGTTTCCCAAATAGAATCGCATTAAGAACAATGACGAACACATAGAACGGAAAGTTCAATACAAAGTCAGTAAAACGCATGAGCAAACTATCAACGACTCCACCGAAATAGCCTGCAATCGATCCTACAATTGTTCCAAAGACAATGACTAGTAATGTACACGAAAGACCAACAAGCAAAGAAATTCTTCCACCATATAGTAATCTTGTGAAAACGTCTCGTCCACTTTTATCAGTACCTAAGATATGCTCACCCGATGGAGCTAAAGACATTTGACTTATATTTACTTTAGCGATATTTTGTGAGGAAATAATTGGCGCCAATAATGATAATGCGGCAATGACAACTAAAAAGATTAAACTAACCATAGCCAGCTTGTTTTTTATAAATTTACGTTGAGCAATGGCCCATGGAGATAGGCTTTTTTGAACATTTTTTCCAATTGCTTTATCTGTTACAACTTCCATGACCATCCTCCTTAATCTAATCGAATTCGCGGATCGACGACTCCGTATAATATATCAGCAATTAAATTCCCGAATAAGGTTAAAAACGAGAGCATCATTGTCAAAGTCATTAATATTGGATAATCCCGATTACTTACTGAGTCAATAAATAATTGCCCAATCCCAGGATATGTAAAAATTGTTTCCGTTATAATTGCTCCACCAACCATTGCCGCAATATCAAAACCTAAAAACGTTATAAGCGGTATAATGGAGTTTCTTAATATATGAACATTGTAAATCTTACTTTCTTTTGTTCCTTTTGCTCTTGCTGTTCGAACAAAATCTTTTCGACTGTTCTCAATAATATCATTCCGTAAAAACTGAGTATAACTTGCCGTGCTCAATAAGCCCAGCATAAGTGCAGGTAAAATAACATGATGGATTTTACTAAGCCAATAATCTATGGTCCCTTCCGTAACAGTAATATCGACTGAACCATTGGACGGAAAAATATTTAGCTGAAATGAAAAGAAGTAAATACAGAATACTGCGGCAACAAATGAAGGAATCGACAAACCTAAATAATTGGCCCCTCCAATTAAATGATCTCCCGCAGTATATGGTTTCCTTCCTGCGTACATGCCCATTATAAAGGCAAAAATATACGTTAAAATAAGTGAAGTAAGTCCTAAAAATATCGTATTCGGAATTCTTTCTCCAAGGACATCAGAAACAGGCATTTTATAACGTGAAGACTTCCCAAAATCTCCTTGAACAAAATTCGATACCCATCTAAAATATTGAACATAAATCGGGTCGTTATAACCTAACTTTTCCCTCATATCTGCAATATATTTTGGATCGGTATTATTCGGATCTATTTCTCCACTGAAGGAATCCCCTGGCATTAATTTTGCCAGGGTAAACACAACAATGGAGATAAGGAGTAACATAGGAATCATGCCTAGTATTCGTCTAATGCTATATTTCAACATGGTTCATTCCCCTTATCTGCTCCAGCTTAATGTAGTGATCAATTATTTACCATCAACCCACCATAAATGTGGACTGTTTAATCCAAGCGGATTCAATTCTACACCTTGAACTCGTTTAGTTGTTGCATATGTTTCATCAAGCTCTGAAATTGGAATTGCAGGTAATTCTTCATTGAATAATTTTTGCCAATCAACATAAAGTTGCTTACGTTTGTCTTGGTCTGTTCCAACAATTTTTACATCTAATGCATCATCTAATAATTTATCAGAATCTGCATTTACCCAACGAGGGTAGTTCCAAAGTGCGTCAGATCTCCATAAGCCTGATGGATCTGGATCAGAACCTGTGCTCCAGCCACCGAAGAATACTTCAATAGATTTATCTGCTTTTTCAACTTTGTCGTAGTAAAGATTTACTTCTGTCATCGAAACTTTTGTTTTCAAGCCAACCTCTTCCCAATATTGAGCAATTTGTTTCGCACGTGCTTCGAATGTTGGGTTTGTTGTTTGATAGTGGCTGAAATTAACCACGAAAGGCTTACCATCTGGATCTTCACGGAATCCATCGCCATCCTTATCTTTATAGCCCGCCTCATCTAACATTTGCTTCGCTTTTTCTGGATCATATTTGTAATCATTTAACTCCGCATTATCCGCTGCAATCCAGTGTGAAGATGGTACTGGACGGTTTACAGGGTGTCCTAAACCGAAGAAGAATGCATCATTCCACTCTTCACGATTCATTGCGTATGCCATTGCTTGGCGAAGTTGTTTATTATTGTATTTATCATAGTTTGCTACATTTTTCTTACCATCCCAAGTTCCAAGTCTGAAACCAACATAGTAGTAAGAAACACCAGGGGATTTAAGAATATTGATATCACTTAGCTTTTTGATTTCATCATAACTCACTGGTGAGAATGGAGTCATATCGACTGTTTTATTTTTCAATTCACCTACTAGTAAGCTAGCATCAATAACTTTTAGAATAATTTTTTCAATATGTGGCTTACCTTGCCAGTATTCATCATTACGTACTAATTCAATAGATTCACCAGGTACAACTTTGCCTACTTTGTATGGCCCTGTACCAACTGGAGTTTGACGAACTTGTTTTGAACTCATCATGTCTTTAACTGCTACACCCTCAAATTCTTTTCGAGACAATGGATATGTCCATAGATTTTCAAGGTTGTTAACACGTGCTTTATCAAATGTAATTTCGATATTATAATCATCGATTTTTTTAATACCTGAAATTTCTTTTGCTTTTCCATCATGATATGCTGGAGCGCCTTCGATTTGTTGAACATTCACATATCGCGGTCCATCGTATTTTTTATCTGCAAGAGTTTTGATGGCAAAGATCCAGTCATCAACCGTTAACTCTTCACCATTATGCCATTTTACGCCTTCTTTGAACTTGAATGTATACACTTTATTATCTTTTGTTTCCCATGAAGCAATATTTGGAATTGGCTTCATTTTTTCATCATATGTGATTAGATTGTCATCCGTAAATTGAAGAACTTCCGCATCAGATGCATTACCATAAAAGTTAGGATTGAAAATTCCTTCAGGTGCTGTATCCACAGCAAATACGATCGTACCGCCATCTTTCGGCTGACCTGCATTTTCTCCAGATTTTTCATTGTTATCTTTTTCTTTGGTACCTGCCTTTTCTTTCCCGCCACAGGCTGCTAAAAACATTGACATCACTAACATGAGCGCTGTCAATAACAGTATGGATTTTCTTTTCAATGTTTTTCCCCCCAAATATTTATTCATTTAGCTATAAAGAACGCACGCAACTTTATGACCTGGCTTCACCTCCTTTAAAGTAGGCTTCACTTTGGAGCACTCTTCCTTGGCAACTGGACATCTAGTGTGGAATGGACATCCGGAAGGTGGATTAACCGGGCTTGGCACATCTCCTTGCAGCACTATTCGTTCTTTTCGTTTACGAGGATCAGGCTCTGGAATCGCTGAAATTAAGGCTTGAGTATATGGATGTAATGGTTCTGCATATAGACTGCTTTTATCTGCAATCTCTACTAAGTTACCTAAATACATAACTCCGATTCGATCACTCATATGTTTAACAACACTTAAATCATGGGCAATAAATAAAAAGGTTAAATCAAATTCATCTTGCAGCTCTTTTAAAAGGTTTAATACTTGTGATTGAACAGATACATCTAAAGCTGAAACAGGTTCATCTGCAACGATAAGTTTTGGCTTTAATGCTAATGCTCTTGCTATTCCAATTCTTTGTCTTTGTCCACCCGAAAACTCATGCGGATACTTAAAATACGCATCCTCTGGCAATCCGACTTTATTCAACAATTCCATCACTTCATCTTTTAATTCCTTTAGCGATTTATTAGAAAAGTTTCTAATTGGCTCCGAAACGATATCGCCTACCATTTGTTTTGGATTTAATGAAGCATATGGGTCTTGGAATACCATTTGAAAGTCTTTTCTTGCTAGCCGTAATTCCTTCCCTCGCAAATTCGTAATATCTTTACCATCAAAATAAATCTTTCCGGATGTTGGATGTATTAATTTTAAAATAGTTCTGCCTGCAGTGGACTTTCCGCAACCAGATTCACCTACTAATCCAAGTGTTTCACCTTTATTAATTTCAAAACTGATGTCATCAACAGCTTTTACTTGTGCAATGGTTCTCCTTAGAAAACCACCTTTAACAGGATAATAGGTTTTAAGATTTTGGATTTCTAATAGTTTCCTAGCGTTTTCTTCTGCTACTTCGATTCCTCGTAATGGCGCTACATTGCTCATTGAACATTTGACCCCTCTTTCGGAATGCTCGTTTCATATAGTAAACATGAAACCTCATGTCCTGCTTCTGATTCAGCAAGCAGTGGAGTAATGCTGTTACATTCTGGCATAGCTTTTGGACATCGATTTGCAAAGCGACATCCTACTTTTGGCATATTCTTTAGTGAAGGAACGATTCCTTCTATTGAACTAAGAACTTCAACATCTTCATCCATTTTAGGAATAGCACCCATCAATAGTTCTGTATATGGGTGTTTTGGGTTATGAAATAATGTATCTACGTCCGTTCTTTCAACAATTTTTCCTGCATACATTACAATAACTTCATCACACATTTCGGCAACAACTCCCAAATCATGTGTAATTAAGATAATAGCCATATTGTTGATTTCTTGAATTTCTTTTAATAAATCTAAAATTTGCGCCTGCACTGTTACATCTAGCGCTGTAGTTGGTTCATCAGCTATCAATAACTTTGGTTGGCAAGCAATTGCAATCGCAATCATCACACGTTGCCGCATACCGCCTGACAACTGATGTGGATATTCATCAACAATTTTCTCAGGACGGGAAATCCCTACACTTTTCAATAATGCGATGCTTTTCAGTCTCGCTTCTTTTTTGGTTATAGTCATATGATTAAAAAGTGTTTCTTGAAGTTGATAACCTATTGTAAAAACAGGATTTAACGATGTCATTGGTTCCTGGAAAATCATCGATACATCTTTTCCGCGAATTTTATTCATTTCTTTATCAGATAGCTTTTCTAAATGTTTCCCTTCAAAAACAATGTCGCCATTTCTAATGGATCCGATTCCTTTTGGTAAGAGCTTCATTATAGATAGGGACATAACACTTTTCCCACATCCTGATTCACCTACAATACCAACAATTTGTTTTGGTTTAACATGAAAAGATACATTATCTACGGCATTATGTAGTTCGCCATCTATTTCAAATGCTGTTTGTAAATTATTCACCTCTAATATAGGCGACTGACTACTGAAGTTTGCTTTTGTTTCCATCGATCCACCCCAAAGTCTTTTTAATTATTCAGAAATTTGCTATATTTGAATAAAATGTTATTACAATCTCATTACAATTGCAAGACTTTTTTAAAATTTAAAACTTCATAGAAAGTTTAGTATATTGGAATAACATAAAAAGTAGCGGGTTAAAATCATGTGGAAATAATTGAAGATAACAAAAAAATTCCCACCAATAAGGTTGGGAATTCGATGTTATGACTTCGGATTTAAAGCATCTTTTAAGCCTTCACCAATAAAGTTAATGGAGAGGGTTGTAAAAGTAATGAATAATGCAGGTGGTATCCAAATCCATGGTTTATATTGTAGTACGTCCGGCTCATTTGCAGAGGATAACATATTCCCCCAACTTGGTATTTCTGAAGGTACACCGAAACCTAAATAACTTAATGCCGCTTCGGCTACTATCATACCTGCAAACATAATACTTGCTTGTACAATAATCGTTGATAGGATATTAGGCAATAAATGTTTAATAATGATTTTCGTAGATGAGCATCCTATTGATATCGATGAAAGTACATATTCATTTTCTTTTTCCGCTAAAATTTTACTGCGAACAATCCTTGCGACACCGCCCCAGCTAAGAAAGCTGATTACGATGATTAATACCCAAACACCTGATAGTTTCCCAAATAAAATCGCATTGAGAACAATGACGAACACATAGAACGGAAAGTTCAATACAAAGTCAGTAAAACGCATGAGTAAACTATCAACGGCACCACCGAAATAGCCGGCAATCGATCCTACAATTGTTCCAAAGACAATGACTAGTAATGTACATGAAAGACCTACAAGCAAGGAAATTCTTCCACCATATAGTAATCTTGTAAAAACATCACGTCCACTTTTATCAGTTCCTAAAAAATGATCTGAAGAAGGGGATAAAGACATTTGGCTAATATTTACCTTCGCAATATCTTGCGATGAAATAACAGGTGCCAATAAAGATAACGCTGCAATAACTACCAAAAAACATAAACTTACCATAGCCAGCTTGTTTTTAACAAATTTACGACGAGCAATGGCCCATGGAGATAGACTTTTTTGAACATTTTTTCCAACCGCTTTATCTGTTACAACTTCCATGACCATCCTCCTTAATCTAATCGAATTCGCGGATCGACGACTCCGTATAATATATCAGCAATTAAATTCCCGAATAAGGTTAAAAACGAGAACATCATTGTCAAAGTCATTAATATTGGATAATCCCGATTACTTACTGAGTCAATAAATAATTGTCCAATACCAGGGTATGTGAAAATCGATTCTGTAATTATCGCTCCACCAACAAGTGCTGCAATATCAAAACCTAAAAATGTTACAAGTGGAATGATGGAGTTTCTTAAAATATGAACATTGTAAATCTTACTATCTTTTGTTCCTTTTGCTCTTGCTGTTCGAACAAAGTCTTTTCGACTGTTTTCAATAATATCGTTTCTAAGAAATTGCGTATAACTTGCAGTACTTAATAAACCTAATATCAATGCAGGAAGAACAACATGATGAATTCTACTTAGCCAATATTCAAATGTCCCTTCTGTTACTGTTATATCAACAGATCCATTTGATGGGAAGATATTCAATTGGAACGAGAAGAAATAAATAGCAAATACTGCAGCAACAAATGATGGAATACTCAAGCCGAGATAGTTAGCCCCACCTATAATATTGTCACCGAGCGTATGTGGTTTTCTTCCAGCATATGAACCCATAAAAAAAGCTAATATATATGTGATTAATAATGATGTTAATCCTAGGAATATTGTATTTGGAAGTCTTTCTCCAATAACATCGGAAACTGGCATTTTATAGCGTGAAGATTTTCCAAACTCTCCTTGTGCAAAATCCGAAATCCAGTGATAATATTGAACATAAATCGGGTCATTATAACCAAGTTTTTCACGCATCGCTTCAATATATTTTGGATCAGTATTATTCGGATCTATTTCCCCACTGAAGGAGTCCCCTGGCATTAATTTTGCCAGGGTAAACACGACAATGGAGATAAGGAGTAACATCGGAATCATGCCTAATATTCTTCTAAGGCTATATTTCAACATGTGCATTCCCCTTATCTGTTACCGCATTAAGTGGTTATTATTGTTCAATCCACCATTGATGAGGACTGTTTGTTCCAAGTGGAGTAACTTTTACTCCTTGTACACGTTTTGTAAGTGCATAAGAATCATCAAGCTCCGAAATTGGAATAGCTGGTAATTCATCATTAAATAGTTTTTGCCATTCTACATAAAGTGCTTTACGTTTTGCTTGATCTGTTCCAACTTTAGCTACATCAAGTGCATCTGCAAGTAATTGGTCAGATTTTTCATTTACCCAACGTGGATAGTTCCAAAGTGCTGTAGAGCCCCATAGACCTGATGGATCGGGATCAGAACCTGTGCTCCATCCACCAAAGAATACTTCAATAGATTTATCGCCTTTTTCTAACTTATCATAATAAAGGTTAGCTTCTGTCATAGTAACTTTTGTTTTTAAGCCAACTTCTTCCCAATATTGTGCAATTTGTTTTGCACGTGCTTCAAATGTAGGGTTAGTAGTTTGATAGTGACTGAAGTTTACTACGAATGGCTTTCCATTCGGATCTTCACGGAATCCGTCGCCATCTTTGTCTTTATAACCCGCTTCATCCAATAATTGTTTCGCTTTTTCTGGATCGTATTTGTACTCGTTTAATTCACTATTGTCGGCTGCAATCCAGTGTGATGATGGAATTGGTCGGTTTACTGGATGTCCTAAACCAAAGAAGAACGCTTTATTCCATTCTTCACGATTCATCGCATACGCCATTGCTTGACGAAGTTGTTTATTGCTGTATTTGTCATAGTTAGCTACATTTTTCTTTCCGTCCCAAGTTCCAAGTCTGAAACCAACATAATAATAAGAAACACCTGGAGAAGTTAAAACTTCTATGTTATTAAGCTTTTTAATTTCATCATAGCTTACAGGTGAGAAAGGAGAGAAATCGATTGAATTATTTTTCAACTCACCAACTAATAAACTTGGATCTACTACTTTAATAATGATTTTTTCGATATGCGGCTTACCTTGCCAGTAATCATCATTACGAACTAATTCAATTGATTCACCTGGTACAACTTTATTAATTTTATATGGACCAGTACCAATTGGCTTTTGACGAACTTGTGGTGAAGCTGACATATCTTTAATTTTTACACCTTCAAATTCTTTACGAGACATTGGGTATGTCCAAACGTTTTCAAGATTGTTTACACGCGCTTTATCAAATGTGATTTCTATATTGTAGTCATCAATCTTTTTAAGACCAGCGATTTCTTTCGCTTTTCCATCGTGGTATGCAGGTGCACCTTCGATTGTCTGTACGTTTGTATAACGAGGACCGTCATAGTCTTTATCTGCAAGTGTTTTAATCGCAAAGATCCAGTCATCGACTGTTAATTCTTCACCATTTTGCCATTTAACGCCTTTTTTGAATGTGAATTTAAATACCTTATTGTCTTTTGTTTCCCAAGAAGCAATTTTTGGAATCGGCTTCATATTTTCATCATAATCAATTAAACTATCATCAATAAATTGTAAAACATTTGCATCTGATGCATTACCATAGAAGTTGAAATTGAAGATTCCTTCTGGCGCAGTATCCACACCATATACTAATGTTCCACCATCTTGCGGCTCACCTGAACTAGATTTCCCTTTAGTTGTTTCGTTTGCTTTTTCTTTACCTCCACACGCAGCTAGGAACATTGACATGACTAGCATTAGTGCGGTTAATAATAATATCGACTTTCTCTTCAATGTATTTCCCCCCATTTTTCTCTATTAATTGTATAGAATGCACGCTACTTGATGTCCAGGTTTCACCTCCTTTAATGTCGGCTTAACCTTTGAACACTCTTCTTTCGCAACAGGACATCTCGTATGAAATGGACAACCTGTCGGAGGATTGGCCGGACTTGGAACATCCCCTTGCAATACAATTCGTTCTTTACGTTTACGTGGGTCTGGTTCCGGAATCGCAGATATTAGTGCTTGTGTATATGGATGAAGCGGTTCTGCATAAAGACTGTCTTTGTCGGCGATCTCCACTAGGTTACCAAGATACATAACGCCAATACGATCACTCATATGTTTAACGACACTTAAATCATGGGCGATAAACAAGAAAGTCAAATCGAACTCATCCTGTAATTCTTTTAAAAGGTTAAGTACTTGAGATTGAACAGATACATCAAGCGCTGATACAGGCTCGTCCGCAATGATTAATTTCGGTTTCAACGCCAATGCTCTAGCGATACCAATCCTTTGTCTTTGTCCACCCGAAAACTCATGAGGATATTTGTAATATGCATCCTCCGGAAGTCCGACTTTTTTCAGAAGACTCATAATCTCCTCTTTAAGTTCCTTTAAGCTTTTATTAGAAAAGTTCCTAATAGGCTCCGAAACGATGTCGCCAACCATCTGCTTCGGATTTAATGAAGCATACGGATCTTGAAACACCATTTGAAAATCCCGCCTTGCTAATCGCAAAGTTTTCCCGGTTAAATTGGTAATATCTTTTCCATCAAAAATAATTTTTCCCGATGTTGGGCTTAACAATCGCAAAATGGTTCTTCCAGTTGTGGACTTACCACAGCCTGACTCACCAACCAAACCGAGTGTTTCACCTTTTTTTATTGCAAAGCTTACATCATCAACAGCCTTTACGTTTCCTACGGTTCGTTTGAAAAAGCCGCCTTTTATCGGGTAATAAGTTTTAAGATTTTGAATTTCTAATATATTTTGAGACCCATTCTCTTTTTCTAGTACATTATCTACCGTTGTTTTACTCATCAGACCATTGCCCCCTCTTTCGGTTTGCTCGTTTCATAAAGCAAACAGGAAACCTCATGACCAGCTTCTGTTTCAGCAAGTTGTGGAGTCATTATTTTACATTCCGGCATAGCTTTTGGACATCGATTTGCGAATCTGCATCCTGCATGAGGCATTTTCTGAAGTGATGGAACAATCCCTTCAATTGTGCTTAATGTTTCTACTTCTTCATCCATTTTAGGTATCGCGTTCATTAATAATTCTGTATATGGGTGTTTTGGATTATGGAATAATGTATCAACATCTGTCTTTTCCACAATTCTGCCCGCATACATGACGATAACCTCGTCACACATTTCAGCTACTACTCCTAGGTCATGCGTAATCAAAATAATTGCCATGTTGTTCACTTCTTGAATTTCTTTAAGTAAATCAAGAATTTGCGCCTGTACTGTAACATCCAACGCTGTAGTCGGCTCATCCGCGATGAGTAGTTTCGGCTGACATGCAATCGCAATTGCGATCATCACACGTTGTCTCATTCCACCTGATAATTGATGTGGATATTCGTCAACGATTTTTTCAGGGCGAGATATTCCGACACTTTTCAATAAAGCAATACTCTTATCCCGCGCTTCTTTTTTCGATATTTTCATGTGGTTGAATAGTGTTTCTTGTAATTGATAGCCAATCGTAAAGACTGGATTTAAAGATGTCATTGGTTCTTGGAAAATCATCGAAATGTCTTTCCCACGAATTTTGTTCATCTCCTTATCCGACAATGGCGCAATATTTTTCCCTTCGAAAAGGACTTCCCCATTACGGATGGAACCAATACCTTTTGGAAGCAGCTTCATAACCGATAAGGACATGACACTTTTTCCACATCCAGATTCGCCTACAACCCCCACAATCTGTTTAGGTTTAACTTCGAATGACACATTATCGACCGCATTATATAATTTGCCCTCAATGTCGAAGGCCGTTTCTAAATTTTCCACCTTTAGAATTGGTGATTGGTTAGTTAAGTTTGCATTCGTGCCCATAGCCCACCTCAAACTTCTTAATTATTCAGACAAGTTACTATATTTAAATAATATATTATTATAGTTGAAATAGAATTGCAATATTTTTTTGTTAGAAATGTCATAATTTATCGAATAAAATCAAAAAAACCCAATAAACATGGGTTTAATCATTAAAAACATTACTATTGACCAACTTTTCAGAAGAGGTTGAAAACATTTTATTGAATGAATAAATAGTATTTTTATTATATTCAGAAATAATTTTATATCCAATTGCATATCCCATCATAGTTGGAACGAATTTTTTTCCAAAAAGGAGATTATCATGTACAGGATCTTTCTTTTTGATAGTTAATCTCTCATTAAAATCACTTTTCCAAAACCGTTTAAGTACTTTGTCCGAATAAGCTCTTGTCCAGGGTGCTAAATACTTTTCTCCACAATATTGTTCTACTGCATATTCGGCCAACCCCTCTAATATCAGTGAATCAAGTAATGAATAATTTAAAGGATCCCCAGACATATAGGACATTCTTGTTGCATGATTATATTCATGAACAAAAAGTGACTCCCATTCTTTTTGGTCTTCTGTAGGTCCAAGAAATAAGATCATTTTATCTTTAAACGTTACACCGGATTTTCCATTAGTTTGGCGGATAAGTGATCGATTCATCCCGTTTATTGGCAAAATATAAATTTTGGTCTCCGGTCCATCCCATAATTTTTTATACTTTTTATAATACTCGTTTATTTTCTCCCATGCGTTTGCCTGTTTTAATTGTTGGAAAATGTCTTTCGAAATTTTAGATGGTCGATACATACCAAAAAACAATAAGTATTCATAGTATGATCGGGCATTTTTAACAGCTGGATCGATTTTTTTACATATTTCCTCCGGTTGATCAATTAAATCCTCTAACCAAGTATCTGTTCGGATTACCCCCATATATTTGTCACCTCGCAATATTTACTTTTATCATATGTTGTTATAACCTAAAGTTTTATTGCAATTTTCACTAAATTACTTGTACAGACACGATATTTCATTTAAAATGATGGAAATAAACAAGAAGGGAGTGCAATATTATTAAAGCTCGCAAGAAATCCGAAGAACTGTGTGCATTTCGATATTTAAACAAGAGGATGAAATTATTAGAGGATGACCTATCTTACTTTAATTATCTTGAAAAAGGCTTTGCTGGTGAGAAAATGTTTGACAATCTAATTAAAGAACATATTTCTATTAAGCATATTTTTTTAAATGACTTACTACTTGAACACAATAACACCAAATTTCAAATTGATTCTCTTCTATTTTTTTCAAATACCATACACTTTTTCGAAATCAAAAATTATGAAGGTGATTATTATATTGATAATGATCTATGGTATAAAAGCCCGCAGAAGGAAATAAAAAATCCACTTCATCAACTAAAGAGAAGTACAAGCTTACTAAGAGGAATCTTTCAAGAACTCCGTATAAATATCCCAATAGCAGAGCACCTTGTATTTGTAAATCCTGAATTTCATCTATACAACGCCCCAATGAATTTGCCAATTACTTACCCCACACAACTTAACCGTCTGATGGAGAAACTTAACAACAAGAACAATTCCAATATAAATGATATTCATATTAAATTAGCGAATCGTATATTAAACCGTCATATAAAAGAACCTTCATTCTCCAGACTACCGGATTATACATTTGATCACCTTGAAAAAGGGATTACTTGTGCTAACTGTGATGCATTTGTAGAAACCTACAAAAAAACAACAGTAACCTGTACTTATTGCGGATTTAAAGAAAATATTACTAATGCAGTTATACGTAGTATAGATGAATATTCCCTCCTTTTTCCCGATAGGAAAATAACGAAAAACGCCATTCAAGAATGGTGTAAAATTGCATCCCATAAAACAATTAAACGCATTCTTACAAGTAATTACAATCAAATAGGTAAAAGTATATCAACACACTATGTAAAACAAGGTAATTAACATGTCTTTTCGGGAAGATGTGGTAGTAGTTTGATAGTTCTTCTTAATGCGTGCCCATTACTACCCATTTTTCCTCTTTATGGTGGTGCTTGTTTCTTTCCGGACCCTTAACCTCTCGACTTCCTTTCCCATCTGGCCACTTATCTTCTTTCCAGCACCATGGACTCTCGCTTTCTTTTCCCATCGGACCGCTTTTCTTCTTTCCGAACCCATAGTCACACGACTTCTTTTCACATCGGACCGCTTCTCTTCTTCCCGGACCCATAGCCTCATGACTTCCTTTCCCATCGGACCGCTTTTCTTCCTCCCGGACCCTTAGCCTCATGACTTCTTTTCACATCGGACCGCTTTTCTTCTTTCCGAACCCATAGCCTCTCGACTTCCTTTCCCATCGGACCGCTTTTCTTCCTCCCGGACCCATAGCCTCATGACTTCCTTTCCCATCGGACCGCTTCTCTTCCTCCCGGACCCATAGCCTCATGACTTCCTTTCCCATCGGACCGCTTTTCTTCTTTCCGAACCCATAGTCACACGACATCCTTTCCCATCGGACCGCTTTTCTTCTTTCCGAACCCATAGTCACACGACTTCTTTTCATATCGGACCGCTTTTCTTCTTTCCGAACCCATAGTCACACGACTTCCTTTCCCATCGGACCGCATAACGCACTGTACTAATTTCCTAATCCAAAAGTGTACCCTCTACATTATTTGTACTTGAGCTAAATTACTAAAATAAAAAAAGGACAGAGAATGATCCCTGTCCTTTATTCGAACGTTATTCATATTTTCTAAAGACGATTGTTGCGTTGTGACCACCAAAACCTAAAGAGTTGCTTAACGCAATATTTACTTCCTGTTTGCGTGCACCATCGGATACGTAATCAAGATCGCATTCTGGGTCAGGTGTAACTAAATTAATAGTTGGAGGAATGATTCCTTCTTTAATAGCAAGAACTGTTAGGATAGCCTCAACCCCACCGGCGGCACCAAGTAAATGCCCTGTCATTGATTTCGTTGAGCTTACAGCAAGTTTGTATGCATGTTCACCAAACACTTCTTTAATTGCCATTGTTTCATATTTATCGTTATATTCCGTGCTTGTACCGTGAGCATTAATATAATCGAGTTCTTCAGGCTTAATATTGCCATCATTAAGTGCCGCCTGCATCGCACGGACACCACCTTCACCACCTGGTGCGGGTGCAGTAATATGATGGGCATCACCTGTTGCGCCATAGCCTACGATTTCCGCATAAATCGTTGCACCTCTTGAGAGAGCATGGTCTAGTTCTTCTAAAATAACAATTCCGGCACCTTCTCCAATAACAAATCCATCACGATTTAAATCAAATGGGCGACTTGCTGTTTGCGCATCAGGGTTTGTAGATAATGCCGTGTTTGCGCAGAAACCTGCAACAGACATCCGCGTGATTGGTGCCTCGGCTCCGCCTGTAATCATGACATCCGCATCACCGCGTTGAATAACTTTAAATGCATCGCCAATAGAGTTAGTTCCAGTGGCACAAGCCGTTACCGTACATGAATTTATTCCTTTTGCTCCAAGAAAAATTGATACTTGTCCCGCAGCCATGTCCGGAATCATCATCGGAACAAAAAATGGACTTACACGGCGATACCCACGTTTTTGGAATGTTTCAAATTGGTTTTCAAATGTTTCCATTCCACCAATACCAGATCCAATCCAAACACCAACCCGATTTGCATTTTCTTCATTTATAGTTAAATTAGCATCCTTTACAGCCATCATTGATGCAGCAATTGCATAATGTGTAAATCGGTCCATCTTTCTTGCTTCTTTTTTCTCAATATATTGTTCAATATCAAAATCTTTTACTTCTGCTGCTACTTTTGCTGGATAATCATCCGCATTCACTCTTGTTAATGGTCCAACACCGGATTTCCCGGCAATGATATTTTCCCAAGTAGTTTTTGCATCATTTCCAACAGGAGAAACTGCTCCAATACCTGTAACAACTACACGTTTGTTTTCCATTTTCGGATCTCCTTCCAAATCAAGAAGATTTTATATTTAATAATTTCCTTTTAACATAATACCCTTTAATTATCCAAATTTCCAGTAACACCTATCGGCCCCATTTTAGCGCAATGGCACCCCATGTAAGACCACCGCCAAAACCAACTAAAACGATGACATCATCATCTTTGATTTTACCTGCTTCATATTCTTCGACAAGTGACATAGGAATAGAAGCTGATGATGTATTCCCATATTTATGAACCGTTTTTGACATTTTTTCGACTGGCAGATCTAAACGTTGTCTAGATGCTTCCATAATTCTTATATTTGCTTGATGGGGAATAAGGAAGTTTACATCCTCTTTCGTTAATCCTGCTTTTTCAATCACATTGACACATGATTCACCCATCTGCCTTACAGCAAATTTAAATACTTCTCGTCCATTCATAATAATATGCTTGTTTTCATCTTCATATAAATGTTTTCCGCCAGAGCCATCAGCGCCAAGTTCGAAAGCAAGAACTCCTCTTCCTTCAGAAACTGGTCCCATAATTGCTGCACCTGCTCCGTCACCAAAAAGAACAGCGGTATTACGATCTTCCCAATTCGTAATTTTTGATAATTTTTCAACACCTATAATAAGTACATATTTATATGCATTCGTTTCAATAAATTGTTTTGCAGTGATTACTCCATACATAAATCCGGCACAGGCTGCACTAACATCCATAGCTGCTGCTTTCTTTGCACCTAAACGATCTTGAAGCTTGCAAGCAACGGATGGAAATGGCTGGTCTGGTGTAACTGTCGCAACAAGAATTAAGTCAATCTCTTCCGGCTTGATAGCCGCATCTTCTATTGCTTTTAATGCAGCTTCATATGCCATGTCAGATGTATCCATGTCTTTATCTGCTATCCGGCGTTCCTCAATACCAGTACGTGTTCGAATCCATTCATCTGATGTATCCATCATTTTTTCTAAATCAAAATTTGTTAAAACCTTTTCAGGACTGAACTTCCCAACTCCAATTATCCCTGCGTTCATCACGTACATCTCCTTTTTAAAGGCAAAAATATTATTTATAGTTATTCTTATGACCTGCTCCTAATTATAACAGTTAATTTTATTTTTGTCACTTGTCTGTTTTGTAGAAAGCATGATATTCATCTATTCCCAAAATATTTATTTGCATATTTTATATCGATGAGAATTTTACCAGAGACTTTAAAAAAGGAGGTGTATGTGAAAATGAGTGAAGAAATTACTCCTGAAGTGGAGAATAATAGTGAAAATATTGAAGAGGGGAAAGAAGAAGAAGGAACACTTCATCCATTTGATCGAATGTTTTTTGGAGGTGCTGGTGGATCCGGAAACAGACGCCCTTTATTTGACCGACCAGTTCAACAAACAGAACATTCCAATGAAACAGCAAATGAATATGATATGTTAAGTAGTATATTAAATCATCCAAATCTTAAAAACATCAATTTAGATGAAATGATGACTCATGTTGATAATTTAATGACCTCCCTTGGTGAATTAAAACCAATGTTTCAAAAAGTTTCCCCCTTAATTAGCAAATTTATTCAGAATTCAAAAGAATAGGAATGGATAAAAAAGAGGCCTTCTCAAATGAAAGCCTCTTTTCTACGGACTCTATTTACTTAACGCATCTTTTTTCCCTAATTCATATGCCTCATTCATTACATTAGTAAAGAGCTCCATGAAGGGTTGTAGTAATTCAAACGAAATTTCAACACCCGCTTGATCTAGTTTCTCTTTTGCCTCTGGTAAGTATTTCATCGCAATTTGCATAAATTCCATTGATTTTTCTTGATTCATTATTATATCCTCCACTTTTCTATCCAGGTAATTTTCCGGTTTTTTTGTACTTTTGAACATTGTCACGTATTTTGTTTTGAAATTTTTTATCAACTAGTGGGCTAAATTTTCCCATCACAATAACACCATCTTGAAAATCAAATGAAATGTTTCCAGATGGAAGTTCACCATCAGCATATTTTCTTGCAACAATATCGTAAAGTTTACTAACTTGTTGTACAGTACTTGTTAAGACTGTATTTTGCCCTAATTCAGCTTGGTCTGAAACATAGCCTATTGCGTAAAGTCCTTTTTCCTTCAACTTTTCGATTACGGGTATATTAAATCCGTCCCCGCAGGGTAAACAACATCTACACCTTCAGCTATTAACTGATCAAGCAGGCTAATTGCTTTTTGACCATCATCCCAATTCTCCGTGTAAATAATTTTAACTTTTGTTCGAGGATCTTCGAATTTCGCACCGTTAACAAACCCTTTTATTTCCGGCTGCCAACTATGTGTTCCAATAATCCCTATTATTTTATGGGAACTCATATGTGCTGCTGTCATCCCTCCGAAGAAACCCATTGCATGTCCTTCAAATTTAATGCTAGTTGTATTCTTTTTTTTGGCTTCTCCATTAAAACTAACAAAATGAATGTTTGGATATTTTTTGGCAATTTCGTTAAACGTGTCTGCATATTCCGCACCATGACCAAAAATTAAATTTACACCTTTTTGACTTAATTCATGGACAGCTTGTTTAATCGCATAATCAGTTTCAATGCCTTCCCGATAAAATACATCTACATTGAAGTCATTTTGTATATTTAATATTCCTTTATAACCTTTTGTACCCCAAACTTGATCGTTAATCGTTTCAGGAACGAGCAGTCCAACCTTTTTTATTTTACCCTTTTCAATAGGATTAGAGCAACTAGCCAAAAACACGACAAGAATGAATAAGACTACCTTTTTCATCAAAATATTAAGCAACTCCTTTTTCAAGCAGCCCAAAACATACAAATAAATTCCTTTATATTTTACTGGTATGCTGAAAAAATGAAAAGATTTATTATTTTTTTCGGGAATAGCAAGCTATTTGTTTATCAATCCCCTCTTTAAATGATATAGATTCTTTTACTTTAAGAATTTCCGAATCGTTACGATTTATTAATTCACTTTGCTCAGGAATTTGATAGGAAGAACTTAAATAAAGAACGCATTTTCTCCAAATATCAGCTGACTCACTTTGTAAATAAATGCTTTTTCCGCAAAATTTATCATCCATATTTTCAAGAATTGAATGGACGGCATCCTCAATATATATTGCATCTGTTTGGTCATCGACAAAGTTATTGGATTCAGTTTCTGAAATGATCTGTTGAAACAAAAAAGACATAGGTTGCCATGGACCAAAAATAGTTGGCAATTGGTATTCAATGATTGGAGTTTCATCTATATTAATTACTTCATTTCTCAATTTTTTATAAAGTTTATCGTTAACTACTCGTTCATTTGAGGACCACTTCACTGGATTTATGAAAATAATCTTTCTAATCTTTGATTTTGATTCTTCATATAACTTTTGCAAACTAACAGACCAATCCATTATTAGGTTCTCATCTTCTTCAATAAATAAATCATATAAAGGTATAAACCAAATATAAGATTGATCGTTTAAGTCAATTTCAGTTTTGAGAGAATGATAAGAAACGTTTGCATTCCTTCCAATTTCAAGCCATTTTTCTTTGTTATCTTCATTTACCATTTGTTCGTGATCGACAGCAATTACTTCACAACCATTATTTAATAATCCTTTACAAATCTCAAAACCAAGAAATTGCTGGGCAGCAAATACAATCGCTTGATTCATATCAATACCTCCTCATATTACTATAAAACTTTTTCATTTTCTTTTAAAAACCGTATGATTTTTTCGGTAATGTATTGACGATTTTCAAGAAGAATATAATGGATTTCGACGGGCAGTTTCTTTTCCTTTCGCTTCAGAATAAGCTTATGAATTAATTCCAGCTGATCTTTATAGCGATTTTGATCGATTACTTGGATAATGAATAAAGATTCCTTCAAGTCCTCAATCGGTTTTTCTGTGTCTATATGAACAATTTCTTCATTAAATGCTGCCTTTATTTCTTTCATTAATTTTTTGTAGTAAAACTTTCTAGTATGTTCTTGTTCAATATGTTTCTCTAATGATATGCATGGTGCAAATAAAACAATTGAACGGATATTGTCTTTCATGAGCGGAATTAATTGAGCTGCTGTAAGTGTTCCCATCCCTTCTGCCAATATATGAATTTTCTTATTTAATATTTCTTTTCTCATAATGAGTTGGTAAAGATTATATGAATGTTCAACAGAATGATGATTTCCCCAGTTTTTTTCGAATAAATTAGAGTAATAGACTAGATATCCCTCTGTCGTTAATCTTTCTATCATTTGTTCGCGTCCAATATTATCGATCCAAAAACTTGATTCTCCATTAACATAATGTTGTTGATCTCCAATGATAAAAATGGCAAAACCATTGGGTTGTTCGGGATAATGGAGCATACACCATTGTTGATCGAACAGAAATGTTCTCAACATTTTAGAAAACTCCTTGTATAATTATTTCTAATGTTTTTTATTTTGGACATGTATTCATAAATACAGATTTGATCATTATAATGTATGCATTACTTGCATCTTTAGACAGGGAAATTGCCTAGGGTTACGAGAATTTAATCTTTATCATTTTTGTGAAATCCATTTATAATTTAATGAAGCTGTGTTAATATAAATTGGGATATTTATTAGTTTATACTGTTAAAATACATAAATTATATAAATGAGGTGAATTCAATGAAATTAATAGCCACTTTATTTTGGACATTTATTCTTGTACAAGTTTTAGGATATGTTGCAAGCTCAATGACGAATACAGAGTATAGTCTGCAAACAATTTCAATCATAGGTGTAATTGCTACTGTACTTATTGCTATTCTAACTGCAGTAATTCCGAAACCAACTGTTGAAACCCATTAAGATAAGAAAATAAAACCTCGCTTAGGCGAGGTTTTATTTTCTTATCTTCAACTTATTATTTTCAACATCAATCATAATTTTCGTTTGAGGGCGTATATTACCGCGAATGATTTCCCTTGCCAATTCTGTTTCAATATGGTGCTGAATATACCGTTTTAACGGACGTGCCCCATAAATAGGGTCGTAAGCGGATTTAGCGATCCACTCTTTTGCTTCTTCTGTTATTTCCAGCTGAATATGCTGTCCACTTAACCGCAATTGTAATTCTTGAATTAGTTTAGAAACGATCCCCTTAATATTGCCAATCGTTAATGGTTTGAAAATAATAATGTCATCAACACGGTTTAAGAATTCCGGTCTAAATGATGCCCGTAGATGACCTAATACTTTTTCCTTCGTTTCCTCCGTAATATCCTCTTCCAAGTTATCCCTATCTAATAAAAAAGAAGAACCAAGATTTGATGTCATTATAATGACGGTGTTTTTAAAATCAACCATTCGTCCTTGGGAATCTGTCACTCGCCCATCATCGAGTATTTGAAGAAGAACATTGAAAACTTCAGGATGTGCTTTTTCAATTTCATCTAATAAAATAACAGAATACGGTTTACGTCTAACAGCCTCAGTTAATTGACCGCCTTCTTCATAGCCAACATAACCTGGAGGTGCACCAATGAGCCTTGACACCGTATGTTTCTCCATATATTCAGACATATCAAGTCGAATCATTTGTTCTTCACTATCGAATAAACTTTTCGCTAACGCTTTCGCAAGCTCTGTTTTTCCGACACCCGTAGGACCTAGGAAGATAAATGAACCAATTGGTCGATTCGGATCCTTAATGCCTGCTCTCGCCCTTATGACCGCATCACTGACAAGGCTAACGGCTTCATCTTGCCCAATTACACGTTCATGTAAAATTTGTTCTAATCGTAATAATTTTTCACGTTCTCCCTCAACTAACCTTGTTACGGGGATTCCTGTCCATCGTCCGACAATTTCCGCGATTTCTTCTTCCGTAACTTCTTCCCGGAGCAATTTATTATCAGCTTCTTTTGACATAGTAGCTTCTAAATTTACTAAGTCTTTTTCTAGGGCAGGAATTTTCCCATGTCTTAATTCCGCAGCTTTATTTAAATCGTAATTATTTTCCGCTTCTTCTAATAGTCTTCTTAGCTTCTCTAATTGTTCCCTTTTTTCTTGAATGCCTTGAAGCTCTTTTTTCTCCAATTGCCATCTTGCTTTCATTCCATTCGCTTTTTCCTTTAAATCAGCTAAATCCTTTTGCAAAATGACTAAACGCTCTTTACTCGCTTCATCAGATTCCTTAGTTAACGCCGCTTCCTCAATTTCAAGCTGCATGACACGTCTAGTGACTTCATCTAATTCACTTGGCATGGAGTCAATTTCAACTCTAATTGTGGCACATGCTTCATCCACTAAATCAATTGCCTTATCCGGTAAAAATCGATCCGTAATATAACGATTCGATAAAGTCGCTGCTGCAACGAGTGCACGGTCATGAATTTTAACACCGTGATGCACTTCAAATCGTTCTTTTAGTCCGCGCAAGATGGAAACAGTATCCTCAACATTCGGTTCTTCGACCAATACTTGTTGAAAACGTCGTTCTAATGCAGGGTCTTTTTCGATATATTTACGATATTCATCTAGTGTTGTTGCTCCGATACAATGGAGCTCCCCCCTTGCTAACATTGGCTTTAACATATTGCCGGCATCCATTGCCCCTTCCGTTTTTCCGGCACCAACAATCGTATGAAGCTCATCAATAAACAAAAGAATTTGACCATTACTTTTTTTAATTTCCTGCAATACCGCTTTTAGTCTTTCTTCAAACTCACCGCGAAATTTAGCTCCTGCAATAAGTGCACCCATATCTAATGCAAAAATAGTTTTATCTTTTAGTCCTTCTGGAACATCTTTTCTAACGATTCTCTGGGCCAATCCTTCCGCAATCGCTGTTTTTCCAACTCCAGGTTCACCAATTAATACTGGATTGTTTTTTGTTTTTCTTGATAATATTCGAATCACATTACGGATTTCACTATCTCGTCCAATTACAGGGTCCATCTTGCCTTCTTTAACCGCTAAAACAAGATCACGGCCATATTTTTTTAACGTTTCATAGGTAGCTTCAGGGTTTTGTGATGTCACTCGTTGATTCCCCCTTATAATCATTATTTCTTTTTTCAATGCCTCTTTTGTTATCTTTCGTTTGCTTAAATATTCTACGATATCATTGGATGGTTGTTTCATTAATGCAAGAATGAGATGTTCTACGGAAATATACTCATCCTCAAATTGTTGCGACTCCTTTTCTGCATCATTAAATAAGGTAGATAACGGTCCAGATATGTAAAGATTTTGAGTACTTCCAGTGACTTGAGGTTTTTTTGATAAAATTTGATTAAACTGCTGTCTTAATTCTTCTGTTGAAATACCTAAACGATTATAGACACTTGTTAATAAGCTGTCCGGCTTATCTAGCAATGCCGACCATACATGGATGATATCTATTTCAGGATGTTCGTATTCAACACATAATTGTTGGGCTGCAGCAATCGCTTCCTGAACAGTATAGGTAAACTTTTGAATATCCAATGATTTCACCTCTTTAAAATGAGTATAATGTACTGTTCCACTATTATGAAAGAAAAAACCATCCAAGCGGATGGTTTATGGTTTCCTTTTATAAGTCCATTGACGATCATCATTCGATGATTCAGGGAAAGGATCACCGGCTTTTAATTTTATTTGTTTTGGATTTTTGACCATGCTTCCTGTTTCCCCTACTTCAATATATATCCCATTATTCGGTGCTTTATCTCCAGATCGAAAACGATGACTTTGTCCCATTTATTTTCCCCCTTATTTAATCAATTCACACTATTATTGTGTGTAATAAATATTGTTTATATCGAGGAAAAGAATGGAAAAAGAATTAATCAGTTATTCCTAATGCAATTTTCGCATATCGTGACATCCGGTCTTTTGACCATGGCGGATTCCAAACAATATTTACTTCCGTTTCTTTGACTTCTGGCAAGTCTTTAAGAGCTAATTGAACTTGATCAACAATAATTCCCGCTAAAGGACATCCCATTGCAGTTAAAGTCATTGTTACTGTTACTTTACTTTCTTCATCCATTTCTATATCGTAAACAAGTCCTAAATTAACAATATCAATCCCTAATTCCGGGTCAATAACTTGTTCAAGTGCCCCAAGAATACTTTCCTTTAATTCCTCTTCCATTAAACTCACTCCTTTTTTATATCATACCAAAAACATCTATATAGTTAAAACTAATAGCCTAGTGTAACCACGTTTGAAACCATTCAACTGTTTTGAGCAAGCCTTCACGGGAAACTTTATGACCCGATTTGTCGTCTGTTAGAAATAACAATTTTTCCGGGTGATGAGTGTAACTGTCTTTAATTTCATTATAAAAATGATAAGTAGGACCAAAGGGAACTGTTTGATCCTTTTTACCATGCCAAAACATTAGGGGACGATTTTGAAGCTTTTCTATATGTTTACTTAAATCATAAGGAATTAATGCTTCATATTGTTCATTAAGTTCTTCCTCTGTGAATGGAATATGTACACCTAATTCTTGAAAATGTCTAACCTGTCCCTTCGCAAATTCTACATAGTAAGGGCTTCCCATTAAACTTACTGCTACTTTTATCCAGTCATACTGTGTTAACGCACCCAATGTGACAATTCCCCCCATTGAGGTACCGACTACACCGATTTTATCTTCGTCTGCAAGTCCAGTATGTACATAATGATTTTTCAGTATATTAAGCTCATGAATTGTCTGAATGATCACTTCCCAAAAACGAAACATTAATTCGTGCTGGTTAAGTTCGGCTGCCCTTTCACCATGATATAAACTTTCAGGTAAAACCACTCGAAATCCTTTTTCTGCTAATAAATAGGCATAATGCAAATTATGCTCCTTAGCCGATTCAAATCCATGAACAAAAATGATAAGTGGAAGTTTTCTTTCTTTTATCTCTTCTTTCACGATGTGTAAAACGGGCACTGTATCAATTATAGTATGATCTACTATTATCACTTTTCTCTCTCCTTCTTGGATGTTCTCCTTCTAATTGATTGGATAATTTAGTATATTGTAGTAAACAGTTGATTTTTCAATATTACATAATAAAGGAGACAATTATGACCAATCAATTTTTAATCGCATTAGATTTGGACGGGACCCTTTTAACTGATGATAAAATAATTTCTGAAAGAACGTTGAAAACAATTAAAAAGCTCCAACAAGAAGGGCATATCGTGATGATTTCAACGGGAAGACCTTTCCGTTCTAGTGTTAAATATTATCATGAATTAGAATTAAATACACCTATTGTAAACTTTAATGGTGCATTTGTTCATCATCCAAAAGATGCGAACTGGGGGTTATATCACAGCCCAATGTCATTGAATGTTGCAAAGGAAATAGTTGAATCATGTAATCAATATCATATCCACAATATTGTCGCGGAAGTATTGGATAATGTTTATCTCCATTATCATGATGCAAAACTTCTCGATGTATTTAATATGGGGAATCCGAAAATTACGACTGGTAATCTGGGCGAGTTTTTGACCGATAATCCAACATCAATGTTAATTCATGCAGAAGAAAAAGATGTGCCTTATATTCGTGAACATTTAAGTGAAGTACATGCAGAGGTTATTGATCATCGTCGTTGGGGAGCACCATGGCATATCATTGAAATAGTCAAATCTGGATTGAATAAAGCGGTTGGCATTGAACGTGTGGCTAAGCATTATAATATTGAACAAAAAAATATCATTGCTTTCGGTGATGAGGATAATGATTTAGAAATGATAGAATATGCCGGAATTGGTGTAGCAATGGGAAATGGCATTAAACAGTTAAAAGACATTGCAAATGAAGTTACTTTTTCCAATATGGATGACGGGGTTTCTGTCTTTTTGGAAGACTTTTTTAACTTAAATTAGAAAGCGGAAGCGCCTTTATCAGCATTTAAAAATTTGATATCCCAATTTTTTCTCGTTGTAATTCCTTTAATATGTTTCATACTATTAACGAACGGGTCATGGTCATTACAACTTCGTTCACTAAGATAAAAAAAAGGCGGTGTTTCGTTTGGGTAAAAGAAACAAGTCTAAACGCTTTGTTCAACAAGGAAAAGATGCGGTATCTAAACATGCTGAGCGCTTTCCATATCGCTCCACGTTAGCTGAAGCCGAAGAACGCCAGGTTGAATATATGAAGGAATCCTCATTAGGAGGAATAGAATAATGGCGAATAGATTGTTTCAACAAGCGAGACAAATGGTAGAATTAGCTAAAGATGCTACCGGCAGCGGTCAGCATGAGATGATTGCAAAAGCAAAAAATGCTTTATCATCTGCTCGTGCAAATTCTACCTTTGCTGAACAACAACAATTACAAGAGCTTCAAAATGAATTAAATCAATTGCAATAACACAAATAGCTGCCTTTTTGGCAGCTATTTGTGCTTAAAAACTACCGACATAAACCGGCTTTCCCTCCTCATTATAAATGGTAAGAATATACGAATGTGTTTGAATTGGAAGCTCTAAAGCAAATTCCTCATTCTTTGTGTTTAACGGTGTTTTCTTTATTAATTCATTATGACCATCATCAACGGAGTATGAATATCCCGTTAGTGGATGAAATGTCTCTCCTGTGACAATCACACCATTATCCAATTTTTTAATAGTAAAATCCTTAAATAACGGGATTGAAAATTCTGTTGACGCCACATACCTTTTCGTAGGACGTTCACCATTAATTTTAGTAGGAAGTAATGTTGCCTTTACCATATACATTCCTTCTTCTTGCTTTTTACCTTGTGATGTATAATCCCAACTGCTTTTCCAAACTTTATTCGTTCCTTTTGGAAGATTGACATATTGAAACGCTTGCAAAAAATATCGTCCTTTACTAAATCGAAAGATCTCTTTATTACTGGCATCGTAAATAGAATAGTCATAATATTGACTAGTTGGAAACTCCAATGTGACATCACTATCCCCAGTATTGCTTACAATTAATTCAATATCTAGTTGATTCGGCTTTGGTGTTAGATGGACATTCCACGATATCATTGATAAACCATCCCTTTCAGCCTTCGCTTGTAATGGTATCAAGCAAGTAATTATCAATATAGAGAAAAACACAATTAATTTTTTCAATTTTAACTTTCCTTCCTCCATAGTTTACTTCTTAATCCTTTCGAAAGAAACCAAAAATTGCAGTTGTTTGGACAATATTTGTAAATGCTTGTGGATCAACTTCCTTTATGATGTGTTCTAAATCATACAGCTCATATCTCGTAATAACGATCATCAGCATTTGCCTTTCTTCATTTGAGAAAGCCCCTTTTACAGGAATCATTGTAATTCCCCGAACTAATTTCCCATGAATTGCTTTTTTTAATTCGTCCGATTTTTTTGTAACGATCATAGCGGTAAGCTTCTGAAACCGCGTATGAATGGCATCGATTACTCTTGTTGATGCATATAATGATAAAAGCGTATACAATGCTTTATCCCATCCATAAACTGCACCTGCTGTTATGATAATTCCCGCATTTAAAATAAAAAAGTAATTTCCAACAGGTTTATCCTTCATCCTTGATAAAACCATTGCGATAATATCAAGTCCTCCAGTAGATGCACCAAACTTTAAGGTAATTCCAACACCGGCAGCCGAAATAACTCCTCCAAAAATGGAATAAAGCAAGATATCGTTAGATGATTGCTGAATTGGTATAATTTCAAGAAGGAGAGACATAAATACTACCGATATAAAACTGTATAATGTAAACATTTTGCCGATCTTTTTCCATCCTAAAATAGCGACCGGAATATTTAATAGGAACAATAATAATCCCGTTGATACGTTTAATGGAGTAAATTGAGTGATAATTTTTGATAATAATTGAGATATTCCTGTAAATCCACTTGCATATACATTTGCTGGTTTTAAAAAGTAATTCATAGCAAAAGCATTTAAGATAGCTCCAATAAACACGATTACAAGTTTTTTTATATGCTCTGAAAGTGAATTGATTTTCATATATAACCTCCTCGTCTCATTATTGATTTACCCAATTCTTTAAAGTTCATACTGAAATGATTGTCATTTTCCCCGAAAATGGTACACTGAATGTAAAATTATTTTTTCATCGATATTAATTTAAGAGGTGAAACGGATGACAGTTAAACTTTTTGCCGATAGTGCGAGTGATTTACCACTATCCTTTTTTGAAGAGAATCAAGTTGATTTAATTCCTCTAAGCGTATACATAGATGGTACGGAATATGAAGATTTGAAAACAATTGATCCTAAACAAGTGTTTCGAGAAATTAGGGCGGGAAAAATGCCAAAAACATCTCAGCCAACTCCAGATTATTTTCATAAATTATTTACTGAACAGGCTAAATCAAAGGAAGCAGGAATTTATATTGCTTTTTCGTCTGCATTATCAGGAACATACCAAACTGCTGTAATGGTACATGAACAGGTAAAAGAAGAATATCCTGACCTAGATTTAACAATCATCGATACGAAATGCGCTTCCATCGGGTTTGGTCTTGTTGTGAAAGCAGCAGCTGAGTTAGTAAAATCCGGAGCATCTAAAGAAGAAATTATCGAGGATATCGAGTTCCGATCTCAGCATATGGAGCATTTATTTACCGTTGATGATCTTGACTACCTTGCTAAAGGAGGTCGTCTTTCGAAAGCATCAGCCTTCCTCGGCGGGCTATTAAATATCAAACCCCTTCTTCATGTGGAAGACGGGAAACTTATACCAATTGAAAAACATCGTGGAAAGAAAAAACTTCTTAAAAGAATGCTTGATGTGATGGAAGAAAGAGGCGTTGATTTAGAAAATCAACTAGTTGGTATTAGCCATGGTGACGATGAGCAATCGGCACTTGAATTAAAATCATTGATTCAAGAACGCTTTGGTACAAAAGAATTTTATATTAATATTATTGGCTCTGTGGTCGGCTCCCATGCAGGACCAGGGACACTTGCTCTTTTCTTCTTAAACGCAAAAAAATAGCGTTCATATTCTTCTTTCAAAAGGAAAAGCTATACGTTGAAAGGAGAATGACGTTTATGCCACATACATCTGATAATGATAAAAAAGCAAAAGACAATAATGCACTAAGACACGAAAAAAACATGGAAAGAGAAAAAAATCGCCAAGCAGGGAAAAATCAGTACTCGAAAAAAACAGATCATTTATAAGAAAAGCGTAAGCGCCTTGATCAGCCCCGACAAGCAAATACATTTGGCAAAAAAAGGCCGCTTTTTGACGTTTATTGCCGAATGTTATTTGACCTCAAGGGGCTAGCCGCTGAGCTGGACAGCAAAATAAAAAACAAGGCATCCCTTGCCTTGTTTTTATTTTGCCAGTGCTTACCAATCGTTATATAATTTACATAGAAATAATTTAAATACACTTCTATGGAGGAATACATGAAAAAGGGGAAAAACATAATATTTATCATTTGTTTATGCTTGTTAGCAAGCTGTTCAAATCAGGTGGAAACCGCAAAGAAAAATACAATAAAACCTGCAAAATTAACAAAATCCGAAGCAAGTTTGCTTGAGGCGGTTGGGATAGAAAAACAATTTATTTTTGATGTTCAATTAGCCCAAAGATCGACGTACCTGGAATATTGGGTGGATCATTATGAAAAAGGAAAAAAGATTGAAACCTTATCTAAAGGTAGTGATACTGGTAACAAATGGAGAAAAAAAGATAAAAATAAGAAATATAAAATTATCTTTCATAAAGCAGCAAATACAGAAGGTAAAAAATCAGAGAACTTCTTTATCTCTGTCATTGATGAAAGCGGATATACAAAAATGGACTTTGAAGTACCTGTTTCTAATCAAAATAGTGGCGAATTATCGGTCGCTATACAGGAAAGCAAACAATTACAAGTAGGGAAACCAATAACAGTCGGAATGATCATCGAATCAAAGGATGGAACAATAGAAGCACAAGATATTTCTCACTATAATTCAAATGCAGAAATAGAGAAATATGTAAAAAAATATGACCAAGCGTTTTTCTTTAGAGTAAAATTACTGGCGAATAAATGAATGGTTGGACTTTCCACTGGTTATTTGATATTTTTTAATTAAAAACTTTACCTAATTGGGAGGATATTTATGGCTAAAGATAGTTCGTTTGATATTGTATCAAATGTTGATTTCTCAGAAGTTACCAATGCAATTAATTTGGCAACGAAGGAAATTCAAACTCGTTATGATTTTAAAGGCAGCAAAAGTGAAATTAGTCTTGATAAAGAGGAATTAGTGCTCGTTTCTGATGATGAATTTAAAATGAATCAATTAAAGGATGTTCTCTTTAGTAAATTAATTAAGCGAGAAGTACCCGTTAAAAATCTTGATTATAGCAAAATAGAAAAGGCATCAGGCGGTACTGTACGACAACGTGCGAAACTTATTCAAGGGATTGATAAGGATAACGCGAAAAAGATCAACGCCATCATTAAAGATAGCGGCGTAAAAGTAAAAAGCCAAATTCAAGATGATCAAATTCGGGTAACTGGAAAAAGCAGAGATGATTTGCAAAAAATAATTGCAGCTATTCGAGAAGCGGACTTACCGATTGATGTACAATTTGTTAATTATAGATAAGATGAAGAATGGGTTATTCAACCCCATTCTTTTTATTTTACAAACCTAGACATCAATATTTCATCAACGTATGTTCCATCCTCAAACTTGATATGTTTTTTCTTTCGTCCTACCTCAGAAAATCCAAATGATTTATATAAATGAATGGCTCTTTCATTATGGGCAAATACTTCTAAAGATACGTTTTCAATTATTGGGTGATTTTCAGCCCATTCAATCATATATTGCAACATTTTTCTTCCAATTCCCTTATTCCAATACTCTTTTTGAATGCTAATGCCAAACATACAATTATGACTTACTCGCTTCCGCTGCGAACGAGAAGCATTTAAAAAACCTACGATTCTGCCATTGACTTCACAACCTAATAATAAATTTCCTAAGGATGATTGTTGAATGATCCATTCTCGTTGCTGCTCAACGTTTAATCTAAATTCCTCGGGTGTTGTTAATAAGAATGAGGATTGGGTAAACACTAATTGAGTGTGATGAAGGAGCGTTTCAGCGTCTTCTCTATTAATTTCACGAATAGAAATATCCATTTATAATTCCCCCTTTCTATCATATTTTAGCAAACGAAGGAGTGATTTGATGAATAATCAACCAAAAAAAACAATGCCAAAACAACATCAAAATCAGCAGCCGGGAATTGAATCAGAAATGAATCCACTTCCTAAATCAATTGATCCCTCCTATAAAGGTAGCGGGAAACTTCAAGGTAAAGTTGCCATTGTTACCGGTGGTGATAGCGGCATTGGAAAAGCAACCGCTATTTATTTTGCAAAAGAAGGCGCAGATATTGCCATTTGTTACTTAAACGAAAATGAAGATGCATCCACAACAAAAGAATTAATTGAAAAAGAAAATAGAAAATGCCTACTTATCCGTGGAGATGTCGGTGAAGAAAATCATTGTCAATCCATAGTGAAGCAAGTGATTGAACATTATGGTCACATCGATATTTTGGTTAATAATGCCGGGGAGCAGCATCCGCAGCAGACTATTTTAAATATACCATCCAGTCAGCTATTGAAAACATTTCAAACGAATATTTTTTCTTACTTTTATATGGTACAAGCATCCCTTCCTTATTTAAAAAAAGGGAGCTCCATTATTAATACAGCTTCCGTAACAGCGTATAAAGGTCATAAAACATTAATCGATTATTCTGCAACAAAAGGGGCCGTTGTATCTTTCACAAGATCATTAGCTCTATCATTAGCGAGTAAGGGAATTCGGGTAAATGGAGTAGCACCGGGTCCTATTTGGACACCACTCATCCCTTCCACATTCACAGAAGATGAAGTAGAAACATTTGGTTCCAACGTCCCATTATCACGGCCTGGTCAACCGTACGAACTTGCGCCCACCTATGTTTATTTAGCATCCGAGGATTCAAGCTATGTATCTGGACAAATTTTGCATGTTAACGGCGGTACGATTGTCAATGGGTAAATAAGTAAAATTGCTAATTCGTGATACAGTTCATCGAGGTTCTTTTATTTTTTTGAGGTAACCTAACTCCCTTTTAAATAAGATGTTTTGTTCTTAATCGAGTAACCTTAAAAGTAAAATAACCGGAGTTTTTCCGGTTAAATACAGAATGGAGTACGTTTTTTGAGGAAATAAGCGGAGTTTTTCCGATTATGCCAAGCGATAGTCCCTCTTTTCACATTTTTTGAGTAAATAGACGGAATTTCTCCGTCTATTTTGGCTTTTTTTTAATAAAAATACTAGTTAAGCGGAATTTCTCCGCTTAATTATCATCTCGGGTGCCTAACCTGATCCCTAAACAAATAGATGCGGGAACAAGAAACTTTTTATCAACCGGCTTATAAAAAAGCTCAATAAAATCGGTACTCCAAACGGAAAACTTGATAGATAAAACAAAAGACGTATGCCAATTCATACGTCAATTCTTATGTCTTTTTGCCATCGCTTTTTTATTTTCATTCAGATGTTTTTTAGGTATTTAAACCTTTATTTTTTCTATCTGCACCTCAAAATTGAATTCCCATTATTAATCATAGTGGGTTTTCCTTTTTCATTTATTGAATCTTTTTCTGTTTTCCACGCTTCCAGACAATAAATAAAAATGCGAAAAATACGATCCAAATTAGAACTAAAATGGCGATAAACATAAAGTTTATACCTGTTTTTTCAACAACATTATAGATTTCAGAGGTTTCTCTTTCGAAGGCGAGCTTAAAAGTCCCATTTTCTGCTCGGACAACACCGCCACTAATTAACCCTCGTAATTCCTCTTTATCGTTCTGCAATTGATCCTTAGATAATTTAATTACTTGCGTTTTATCAGTATTATTTATACCAATAAGATTGATTTGATCCTTATATTGTCGTTTGAAAACAACCATTCCATTTTTTTCATAGAGGACTTCCATTGAACCCTTTGTTAATGCTGGTTGTTGCTGACGAATTTCACCGATCATCGTTATGTAATCAATCAATTCTTTTTCAGTTCTGAAATTCATCATTTTGCGGTTTTCCGGAACTCCACCGCTGTCTTCGGCAATTTCGCTTCCATAATAAACAATTGGAATTTCTGGCTGGGTGTATAAATATGTTAACGCTAATTTCCATCTAGTTCCCGGAAATTGTTTATTTATCACCATATCTCTCGTATATCTTATCATATTATGATTATCGAAAAAGGCACCCATTAATGAAGGTTGATCAAATTCTTTTCTATTATCAGCTTCAATGGAAAGTACTTTTTTAAGTGATTGATTAGTATTTGCAAATGAATCACGTAAGGGCTGATTTAACCGGAAATCCAACGTCCCATCAATCCCGGCCTGTTGATATTGCTTCACTAATTTATTGTCTTTTGAGTCAATTTCCCCCAATAAATAAAAATCCTTTTTTACTGATTTCACATTACTAGAAAATTGTTTCCAAAATTGTGTCGGCGATTGATTTGCATGACTAAGTAAATACCCGTCAATATCCGTTTTTGTTACCCACCATTTTGCAGCGTCAACAAGGTATTGGTTCACTTCTGGATTTGTATGATCAAATGATACTAATTGATCATTTGTTTCCTCTGAGAACCACTTCTTCTTCTTCTTTGGATCCTTTACTAAAGAACTGTTGGCACTTACTTGATTCGTCGGAAAATCAATGATAATCTTCATCTTTTTCTTATGTACTTCACTTACTAATTTTTTAAAATCATTGATGGTGCCAAAGTGGTCATCCGTTTTATAAAAGTCAGTAATCCGATACCCATCATATCCTCTATCATCATTTTTAAAGATAGGTGTGAGCATTACTGTTGTAAAACCTTGGTCTTTAATAAAATCTAATTTATCAATAATACCTTTAAAATCTCCACCTTGAAAGCCTACTGGATCAAGAACTTTTACATTACGATCATTTGTGGCATCGCCATTATTATATCGATCAACCATTAAAAAATAGATCGTCTCATCTTGCCAGTTTCGTTTTACTTTTTCAGCAGCATTTGCTGGAACAGTTTGAAAAAGCAAAATGAAAATGAAACAAAATGCCAAAACTTTTTTCAACATTTTTCGTCCTCCTAATTATTCCTCACGAAATAAGATTATCCTTTCTCGTTTATCACGTCAAACTGATTCAAATGAATCCAAGAAAATATCTAAAAAAATTTGAATTTTATATGACAGATTTTGTGTATGAAATTCCTTCTGTTTGTCTAAAACGATGTTAGATGATGATGAATGGAGGCAAATTGATGGATCAATTGCAAAGATTACAATTAATAGAGCATCAATCCCGCGCTTTTTTAGAGGGAGATATTGAAAATATCAATGATCAATGGGTATTTTTTGATAATGAAACAGACGAAGCTACCATGCTTGAACACTATGTTAATCAGGAAATAGAGATTTATTATCATCATAAATGGATAAAAGGAAAATTAGAGCCGGATGGACGGATTCTACATAAAAATGAATCAATCTTTCTTTTAGATAAAATGAAGCTTAGAATTAGAAAACAAATTGTGTTCTCATTTGATATGCTCCTTGACGAATTAAGTGATGATATATTTTTTCACTTCATAAATACATTAAATTCACTTGGATATTCTATCTATGATTGCATATTTAGTCATAATCATCTTTCATTTTTAGATACGACTGACATGAAAAAAGGTGTTAATATCCTTATTTTTGATAATGGAGAGGTTGCCCTTGCAGTACATCATCATTTTCATCATGAAGATAAAAAAGATGATCGTTTTGAATTTACCTTAAGTACCGGAAAAAGATTAATTATTGATAAAATGCAAAAATAAAACGAGGGATTCCTCGTTTTATTTTTATCGTTTTTAGATATTATAATGGAAGTTCAACAAACCCTAGATAAAGTACACCAACAAAGAAAATAATCAGCAAGATCCAGAAAAGTCCTGTGCCTTTACCTTTCTTCATTCGTGATAAGATCATTTCCATCATCCCTATCACTAGTAATCCGCCTAACAATTTAATTCCATATAATGCCGGGTTAGCCGATTGAAATTTAAAGAATAAAAACGCACCTGTCACGATAATTAAAATATAGAATAAGCGTAATATCATATGAACTATTTTTGAGCCTTTTGCATTTCCACTTTTAATAAGCGCAATGGCAATAACAAATAAAATGACTGCTACAACCCAAGTTGTAATATGTGCATGAGTAGTATACATATGTAATAAAACCTCCTTTTACTATTGTTTCAAATATCTTATCATAACGATGAGATTTTTAATATGATTTTGGATTATTGTACCTTATTTGTCAAAGTTCCAATCCCTTCAATATTTATTTCAATTACATCATCTTTCTTTAAGAATATAGGTGGTTTGAAACCTTTACCTACACCTGCAGGAGTTCCAGTCGCTATAATATCTCCTGGCTCAAGTGTCATTCCTTTAGAAAGTGTTGATATGATCTCTTCTATCGGAAAGATAAAATGCTTCGTATTAGAATTTTGGCGGATTTCATTATTCACCTTTGTAGTGATATTTAATTGATTGGCATTGTGAATTTGTGAATGGTGAACAATCCATGGGCCAATAGGGCAAGAAGTATCTAAACTTTTCCCAATAAAAAATTGTTTATGGCGATTTTGCAGATCTCTTGCAGTTATATCATTTAAGATCGTATAACCAAATACATGTTGGAATGCATTTTCTCTTTTAATATTTTTTCCTCCAACACCAATAATAACAGCAAGCTCCCCTTCATAGTCAAGTTCATTTGTAATGTCTGAATGTGCGTCAATCGGTGATAAATGACCAGTCACAGCTGTTGGTGCTTTCGTAAAGACCATGACATGTTCCGGAATATCAGCTTCGCTTCCCATTTCAATCGCATGATCTCGATAATTCTTTCCAACACACATAATATTTTTCTTAGGATGTGGAATCGGTGAAAGCCAAGTAATAGAATCACTTTTTACTAAGAAGACTTCCTTTTCTTTTTCTAATTTTCTCAATGCCCTATCTACTTCAGCAATAAAAGAATCTCCTTGTTTAATACCTTCTATAAGAGTAAGCGGTAAACTAAAATCCTCCCTATTTTCAACAACTGATGAAAGATTTAATATATCATTTGTTTGCTCATAAAGCACACCATATTGTTCGACACCATTCCATTCAAAACTAACAAATTTCATTTTCCAATCACCTCATCAAATTATCAACTCAAATATTTTTACCGTATGTGAAATATCGCCAAATCTTTTCCAATGGACCAAATTTAAACTTCATAAACCAAATTTCCGCAAGTACAACTTGAATAATAAATATTCCGATTGCTAATAACATACTTGTTCCCAGTGTAAGTTTACTATATAATCCTAATCCATATCCGTAAAAAATAAATGTTCCAACAATAGACTGCGTAATGTAAATCGTTAATGACATTCTTCCTGCCGCAGTAAATGGTTTCAATAATTTTCCAGTCCACTTATACGACATGAATAGAGCAATTATGGCCACATATGCAAAGCTAAGAATTGTGCCCCCTAATGATTGTTCTATATACTTAAACGCCATATTGGAATCAACAAACACAGGAAGTGATTTTAGGAATAAACCTAACGGGAGAGATAGGATCAAGATGGATAACCATTTCTTTCTCTCTCCTTGAGTCCTTTGTAACCACTTTCGTTTAGCCGCGCCTGCTCCAATCATCATAAGCGGAACGACAGAAAAAAGGATGAAGATTACATTGGACGATCCGTTAACTATCTTCCAATCTTTAAATCTTTGTACAGTAATATTCCAATAATCACTTGAAGAAAATACCTCCATTGATTTTGTAAGATTCATAATATCAGTATACATGCTCATATCCTGGGAGGATACAAGAGTTATAATCATAAGATATAAACTAAAAAACAAATTAGGTATAACTAACAGTGATAAACCAATAACCATAAGTGATTTCCCAGATAATTTCAATAAAAAAATTAAAATGAAACCAAATACAGCATAATTAATTAATACGTCACCTGACCAAATCAAAAAGGCATGGATGATTCCAATAATTAATAAAATGAAAAGCCTTTTTACTGCAATTGTCTTAAATTCACCCCCTTTTTCAATTGATCTGTTTCTAATTAATACTAGCCCATAACCAAACAGCATTGCGAAGATTGGATAGAAGCTAGCTTGTACAAATAATTCAATCCATTTGTATAAGGATTGATCTGTTCCATGCCACCATTCTTGCGGATTGTAATACAATATTGGAGATTCATAGGACATCATATTAATGAGAAATATCCCCAATAAACTAAATCCACGTAATCCATCTAATGAAGAGATCCTTTCAAAGGATTGGGTTGGATGTAACTTGTTTTCCATCATGTCACCATCTTATTAAAATTTTGTTCCTCATACTTTCTTTTATTTTACAATGACTTCATAATTTAGGCGAATTAATCACATTTCGATTGATCACTCATATGATATTTCATAAATTACTTTAAGGATGTGAACGGTCATGCCTGGATTTGTTGGCGCCGTTCAAATTATGAACATTGGTTCGAGCGGTGTATTTCATATCGGTGATGTTTTTCAACTTACTCCCATTTCAACTGCAAAAACATTTGCAGGAGCTGGTTCATTTAATACAGGAGAAACCTTAGCTATTCAGAATCATCAATCCGCAACAAATACATTTGATAATGATGGAATCGATCAAGGAATTAATTTTAATGTTTAATAGCCATTCTAATTAGGTGATTATATGAAAATTAGTGTGCAACAAACAATTCAAATACGAATGATTAAAATTGGTGGAATATCCAATGCAGCTGTTTTCCAAATTGGTACAGCAGGAATCATTAAACCAGCTGCCTATCTATATGATACTGGATGCTTCACAGAACCTGCACCTGTGATTAGTCATGCAGCGGGTACAGAAGGCATCCCTCCATTAGTCGTTCCATTTAGGAATGATGGCTCTATTTCCTAGTGGATTGTAGATTAACAGCAAAAAGGGAGGTTTACAAATGATTGATTACAATAGACAAATCCAACAATTGTATCAATATATCCAATACCAGCAAAAAAAAATTTCCCAATTTGAGAAAAAGCTAGAAGACTTATCTAAAGATATACAATCACTAAAAGAAAAGCCACCTATAAATGTTGAACGTCTAGAATATAAATTTGATCAATTAAAAATTGAAAAACTTGATGGCACTTTAAATATTGGCGTTAATCCAGCCGACTTAAATAATATTGAGGATATGGACGTTCCATCCTCACCAATGCCGCAAGCCTTTTTAATGAACCCGGCATTTAAACAAAACCTATTAGAAAGAATAAATCAATATATTAGTAAGGATCTAAGTTCAGTAATCCAGGATACAGAAGATCAATTAGGCTATAGGCTTGATACGAAATATCGCGATTTCATTGTTGCTGATTTGCAAAGACAGATTCCACAACGAATTGATTATTTTATTAATATACTAGCCGGGGAGAATCACAAAAATGAATCCCAAGAAGATATTTCAAATCAACTTTTTGCAAGAATGAAAGCAGATATCGACCAAGCGGTTTATATGTTTGTATCAAAATTACCTCAATCTATGAATGGAGATGATCCGAATGGAACTTAATGTAATAAATCGAGATATTAATGTTGAAAATATACGGATTATTGGGATAGCAAGTTCATCGCTCTTCTTAATTGGTGATGCTGAAACGATTCAACAGGCAGCTACCTTTGACACGCCTGCTGAATCATTAATTATTGGCCCTTTAACTCCATTTGTACCGAAATAATGTTTAAAGCGAATCGAAGCTCGATTGTCGACCAAGTAAAAATTAATGATATTTTCTATGCATCCAGTTTCCATATTGGGGATTCTTCCTATATCAATGCGGTTGCAAAGGTGTTTGCCGTTCAAAGGGAGAAGGAGTTATTTTATGGATTTGAAGCAAATTATGAAGATTTCCCCAACTTCACTGAACCGATTCCTATCCCGCCAATTACAGAAAACTTACAATTTAATCGATTTAATGCTAATCCTTCTATTCATGTGTCAAAAGTAAGAATTATTGGTATCTCTACAAGTTCCATTTTCCATATTGGAAACACGAAAAGAGCTTATCTCGAAGCAAGAGTCCACCATACTCGACAGCTAGAACAGGTACCAGAAAACAGACACAAAATAAAGAGTCTATCATAAACTACAACAGAAGATTATTTTCTTTATAAAAAGGATGTTGTCTCATGCCTGCTATCGTCGGAGCTACACAAGTTGTGAATGTTGAGGGCAATGCTGTTGTACATTTTGGAGATACTGCCGTTATCTCTCCAAAAAGTAATTCAAAAACGACAAATGGCTCAGGGGCTGTCAATACAGGAGCATTATTTATGGTCACTAACGGATTCAGCCTTAACACAACATTTGATGCCAATCTTATCGATCAGCCGATTGCCGGAAATAACTAAGTTTTTAATAAAAAAAGGAACAGTTTCTAAACTGTTCCTACATTTTCAGTAAATGTCCGCCATCAAAGAAATAAAGATATTTTCCTGCTACTGTTCTTTTCAAAATTTGCATTAACGCTTTTTCATATAAATCAATTTGAATTCTATACCTATTTTCTAGAATTGGTTTCGCCTCTTCAAATCCACCTTTAAATCGATCATGAATTCCATCCGTTTTATAATCGAGCAGATAGATCCCTTCATCATTTTCAATAATACAATCAATGACCCCTTGAACAAGAATTGTATCATTATTCGATTGAGTATCTAAATTGAAATCCTTATCCTGAATGGCCATACTAAAGGGAACTTCCCTTTGGATATTATTTGCCTCTAACATCATTTTTCCGATATCTGTAGAAAAAAGGGACAGGATTTGCTTTATATTTATCACTTCAATTTGCTCTCCTGTTAATAACTCTTTTCTTTTCATTTCCTCTAACAATTCTTTAATGCTATCAGCTGTAGGTGTTTCATTAAACGGCAAATGCTGCATTACCATATGCATCGCTGTTCCGCGTTCTGCCGGTGATAATGACTCTTCTTTCATAAAACGAGGACGATTGAATATTGGTTTATTAACTTTCCTTAAAAAATCAGTACTACTTGCCGCATCCCTAGTCTCATACATACGCTTAATTTCTGAAACGGATTGTTTTGAACGTTTCCTCGTGGACATTTCATACGGATATTGGAATGATAACCGTTCTAATATCTCATTTTTTTGTGAGGAGCCAAAATTAACGACCTTGCCCTCTTTAACATTTTCAATCCAAGTATCATCATTTTTATGATCTTCACTCGTGTTTTCTATTAAACTCATTTTATCGATTATATCGATATGCCATCGAGACGGATGCTTAACGATATCAGCTGGAATTAGAGATTTATTATGAGAAATTATTTTATCTATTGTTTCACTTTCTTCATGTCTAACCAAGGCTGGTCCAATCCAGTCTATATAACTGGAAGCCTTGGCTCGATTATTATCCTTCAATAGCCATTCTTGATGATTTAACGTTTTACCCCATCTACTTAAAGATTTTTCCGCATTTTTCAAGCTTCCTACAAGAAATAGCTTTTCTTTTGCTCTTGTTAAAGCAACATAAAGTACGCGCATTTCTTCAGATATGGTCTCTAACTTTTTCTTTCTCTTTAGTGCTAATTGTGGCAAAGAAGGATAAGTAATTCGTTTATCTATGTTCACATATTTGGTTGCAAAGCCTAATTCCTTGTCAAATAAATAGGAATGATTGATGTCCATCATATTAAATTTTCGGGATAATCCTGCAACAAAAACTACGGGAAATTCTAATCCTTTACTAGAATGGATGGTCATTAGTTTAACAACATCTTCTTGCTCACTTAAAGCTCTTGCAGTACCTAAATCATCTCCGCGTTCTTGCATTCTTTCAATAAAACGCAAGAAACGAAATAATCCCCGAAAGGATGTTGTCTCATATTGTCTTGCCCGATCATAAAAGGCGCGTAAATTCGCTTGCCTTTGTTTCCCACCCGGCAACCCACCAACATAATCATAAAAATGTGTGTCACGATATAATTGCCAAATTAAATCAGATAATGCTCCTTGGCGTGCCAAACTTCGCCAATGATTTAATTGGTTAATAAAAGTGGTTAACTTTTCATGAAGCTCTTCATTTTCAACTGCAGGCTTCATTAAGGTGAAATTTTTCACTGCTTCAAAAAATGTTCCATATTTCGATTGAATACGAATAATCGATAGTTCCTCTTCGTCTAATCCACAAATCGGTGATCGCAAAACAGATGCAACTGGAATGTCTTGATATGGATTGTCAATCACCTTTAGCAGTGAAAGAATAATGGATATTTCGGTTGCATCAAAATATCCTGTCCGAAGATCCGCATAAATCGGAATCCCTTCAAGTTTAAACTGTTCCATAATTTCCGGTGCCCATGGCATTGAACGTAAGAGAATAACAATATCACGGTATTGGATAGGGCGGTAACTCCCCGTCTTCGGGTTAAAGACCGGAGTCTTTTCCATTATTAAGTGTTTAATTTTTCTTGCCATATACCGAGCTTCCAATTGTGATTGTTCTAATTCGGCGCGATCAAACTCATCTGTCACATGCTCATTATCATCATCATTTTCGGGTTGTAAGTTTTCATCCGCTTGATCGATAATAATTAGTTCAACAGGATATTCTTCGTCTTCGGGATACGCGGCACCTTTCACTAACTCCGCTTGTGTATCATACTCAATTTCGCCGACATTAGTCCCCATGATTTGCTTAAACAAAAAGTTAGTCCCCGCTAACACTTCAGATCGGCTTCGGAAATTTTGTGAAAGATCTATTTTTAAACCCGTATTTTCACCATCTGATGTAAAGCGATGATATTTTCCCAAAAATAGATTAGGTTCCGCTAACCGGAAACGATAAATAGATTGTTTCACATCACCTACCATAAATAAGTTTCCATTGTAATCTCCTTCATGTGTTACAAGATTTAAAATCGTTTCTTGGACCATATTCGTATCTTGATATTCGTCCACAAGCACTTCCTTAAATTGATCGCGGAATGTCAGCGCTGCAACAGATGGTTTAGGATTTTCCATCGTCGATTCGGAATCCATTAATATGCGGAGGCAGTAATGTTCTAAATCTGAAAAATCGACTATTCCTTTCTCTTTTTTTATTTGTGAAAAACGATTGGCGTACATTTTCGTTAACTCAATTAATAAAGCAACGTTTTCCTTCATCTCACTTATATCTTTAAGAAAACTTTCAGGCTTACGTGAAAATAACTCTTCTTTTAACTTTTCTAAGATCTTTTTAGCATTTTTTCTTAAATCATCCGCCTCTTTGACGAGCTGTTTGTCAAACTCTTCTCCCCTACAGCTTTTTGCACGCGAAAAACTCCAATTATTCATTTCATTGTACAACTCTTGCCAAGATGTTTCGTTTGCCTGTAATAAACGTTCCACGATTGCAAGATCATCTAAATAATTTTCCGCTCTTGGTGCCGGCCCTGCAGGAAGCTTCGTCATTTCGACTGCTTCCTCGAGCGCATCTTTCGCACCTTGTAGTTGAAGCCTTATATCAAAACGCAATATATCAATAAATGCCAAGTCTTCAATTGCGGTTTCTTCGTCGACATGATACATGTTAAGAACGTCATCTAACCATTTATTAGGGAATGGATGGGAACAGGAGAATTCATATAATTTTTGAATTAGCTCCTGTAATGCTGTATCACTTCGATCATTTGTAAATGTGTCTACTACCTTAAAAAATGAGTCATTATCTTCTTTCCCATATTCATCTTCAAATAATTCTTCGAGAACTTCATCCCTTAATAAAACTGCCTCAGTGGAATCGGCAATTCTAAAGCTTGGATCGATATCGATTAAGTAATAATATTTTCGAATCACTTCAAGACAGAAGGAGTGAAGTGTGGATATTGATGCCTTATTTAACAAACTTAACTGTCTTCGTAAACGTGTTGAGCTTGGATTTTTGATGATTTCCTTTTCTAGCGCTTCACCGATCCGATGTCTCATTTCAGCAGCAGAAGCATTTGTAAATGTAACAACCAGCAATTCATCAACATCAATTGGGTCTTCTTTAGCAATGATTTTCTGTATCATTCTTTCCACTAATACTGCTGTTTTTCCCGATCCTGCTGCAGCTGCAACCAATATATTTTGATCTTTCGCATAAATGGCTTTCCATTGATCATCTGTCCATGTCACATCTTGTGGCTTAGATGGTATCGATGTTTTCATTGATTCCTACCTCCTCTCTCATGCGCGATAGAATATCTTCTGGTTTGCTCGGTGTTAATAATCGATAATCATTGTTTTCTAATGACTGATCAAATTGACAAACCGATTTAAATGAACAATATTCACACGGCGTCTTCTTTTTAAGCTTATATGGTGAAATATCAACGATTCCGGATGTAATATCGTTTCCTGATTTCTTGTATCTATTTCTGACATAATGACTCATTAGCGAAAAATCCTTTTCTGAAGCTACTTGTGATCTAGACGATAAGGAGCCGTCCTTTTTGATTTCAGCCGATACAATCTTTGAACTGCCTGTTTCCAATGTTTGATCCATAAGCTTAATAACATCTGTATCTTCCATTAACAGACCTTTCATTTTAAAACGTTTAAATATCTCATCATCAATTTCATCCATCGTTAATATTCGATTACTTTTAATAATTGGATTATGGAGATGAAAATACAAAACGCCAGCAGGTAAACCTTCTGTTCCAATAAGATTTTTTGAATGGGTAACGACTATATCTAAGTAAGTGAGCATTTGAAGTGCCAAGCCATAATAGACTTCGGTTAAATCTAACTCTCGCTGACTTGATTTATAATCAATAATTCTTAAATATACACCATTTTGATCTTGAGCCTTGTCTACACGGTCAATTCTTCCTTGCAGTTCCATTTTCACGCCATTTTTCAATGTAAATGATAGCGGTGGTAAAAAAGCTTTTGGACCAAAACCCAACTCTAAACCAATTGGAGCGAATCCACTTACTTTAGCATGTTCACTTAGTATTATTGAAGCTCTTCCTATAACTTGTTCAAGTTTTCTTTTAATATAATGATACCGATTTGAGCTTAATAAAATTTGATGTTGGAGCCTTGGTGACAAATAAGCTACAGCTTCTTTTGCCAAAAGATTACACTGTTCTTTTGTAAGATTTGACCAAGAAATACCGTTTTTTTGAAGATTTTCAGCAATCCATTTTAATGCCCCATGGAATAGATCGCCAATAGCAGGTGCTTCAAGCTTAAATATATCCCGTTCATGAAGTTTCAAGCCGTGGGTCGAAAAATGGGCAAATGGACAGGAATGAAAAAGCTCCATTCTTGACACACTGGCTAAAATCGTTTCACCATATAGCTCTTTACTCGTTTCAGCAGAAAGCTTCTTTGCCCGATTTTCATAAAAAAGACTTGATAGCACATGTTTCGCTCGTTTTTTCTGCTGCAAATTTTCAAAGTAAAAATTGTAAACATCCCACCATATATCAGCAACCGGGTACTTTCTCAATTTCAATTGCAACTGTGACGTTAAAAAAGCAATCGCAGAATTTGGATGTGAGATGTAATCAATTTGCTCCTTATCTATTAATTCGGATGGATCATTAACGATCATTTTCTCAATCATTTCCGGAAAAATTTCTTTCATTCGTTTTATATAAGGAGACGGTAAAAGTGCTTTTCCTTCCTCATTTGCAATTGGATATGAAAGATATAGTTTCTGTGATGGTGTAGTAAAAGCTTTATAGGCGATAAACTCCTCATCAAGTAATCTTGTTTTACTGCTTGGGGCAATCTTCATTCCATTTGTTATTAACATTTCTCTGTCAGAATCTGCAAGCACGCCTTCTTCATTGATTTTTGCAGGCATTACACCGTCGTTTAAACCAATAATGAAAGCGACTTTAACATCTGATAATCGCGATAATTCAAGGTTTGCAACTAGTACTTGATCAACTGCCGGCGGCACAATTGAAAACTTCATGGCTTCGATCCCAGCATCTAAAATACTTGCAAATTTTTTCACTGTTATTGTTTCATCGCCCAATATTTCTACAAATTGATCTAATAATTCGATTACGGCATTCCATGCTTGATCATGTTCTCTAGCTGATAATAAGTTACCGTGATCCTCGGCCTGATTTCTTAAACTTTCAAGCTTCGCAGGAATGTCCAGTTCTTCCAAAAATAAATACAATGCCTCACAGAAGTCTCTTCCATTGACACCTTTATTCATCCTTTTTGAAAGCTTTATAATTGGAGTTGTTATTAATGAACGCAAGTTATTAATTTCTTGTTCCATTTCTTTTTCTTTATCCGTTTGTCTCGAATGCTCCATTTCAAGACCACGAAATCTTCGATAAATCCAGCGATCTTTGCTTGTCCATTTCGATCCTTGGATTCCATATGCTAGAACGTAATTTTCAAGCAAGTCCATCTTTTCTCTCAGTTTTTCTGTAGACTGGGTGAGTGGGAATAACAAATCCGTTTTCACTGCGCGAAATACTGATTCATATCGCCAAAAGCCAGTTATAACCTCTAACGTTGATCGTATGAGTTCAATTAAAGGATGATTTAACATCGTTCTCTTCTGATCAATGAAGTATGGAATTTGGTGATCAGAAAAACAAGTTTCAAGCATTTCCTGATATTCATGACCGTTCCGAACTAGGATCGCAATGTCCTGATAACGAAATTTATTTATTCTTACAAGCTCACGGATTTCTCGGGCAGCTGCTTCCATTTCAGCTCTTCGATTAACCGCTTGAAATAATTGAACTTGTGGTTGATGATCATATGGTTTCACAGGAAGGTTGTCAAAATTCTCCTCTAAATGCATTAAACTATCATCTGTATAACGAATTAGTTTCTTTAAAACTATATTATCTTCTATTTCTACACCATGAGCGTAAGCCAGTTCTGATAATGTTAAGTAAGTCTCACTAGACATTCTAAATAAATGTAAATCATTTGATATCTCGTTTCGGAATGGCTGATCCAATGTCAAGGCTATCGTCACTTGTTTACATACTTTCATAAGTTGACCAACAACTAAATATTCTTGTGGTGTAAAACTATGAAATCCATCGATATAAATCTGTGCATTTTGTAAGTAAAAGGAAGACTGAATTGATTCCGCAAGCAGTGTTAAATAATCTTCGGAATCAAGATACTTATTAGCTAATTTCTCCTCAAAATCACAGTAAATTAATTCTAAATCATGTAATTTATCAGCAAGTACCTTTGAACCATTATTCTCCATTTCCCCTTGCTTACCTATAATATCTTCTGGATGGATACAATATCGCTTAAATTCAGTTAACATCATTTCTACGTGATGAATAAACCCTGTTTTATCAGCGGCTCTTCCAAATAGCCTAAGCTCGTCTTTTTTGTCTTCAATAATTTTTCGAATCAGCATATTAAGTCCTTCATTGGTAATATGCATTCGATTGATGCCGCCTGTTTCTTGTAAGATCCTCCAGGCGAGTCTGGAAAAACTAAATACTTGTGCGCGTATCATCCCCCCTAATCCAGGGGTTTTAATTAAACTATATTCAGATAAAAAAGTCATTTGATCCGGTACTAAATATATGATTGGCGAACCATTCGGCTCATCCATCAGTTTTGTTCGAATTTCATTATTAATAAACCTTGTTTTGCCCGTTCCAGAACGACCAATGACAAAGCGAACAGACATAATTTCATCTCCTACTTTAAACTCGTATTCTACTATTATAATATATATTCTCTTATTTTTTCATGGATGAAATAACTGGCAGTAAAAGGACCGTTCTTTTCCGCTCCAATCCACTCTGCGTTTTCATATTTGTAAAATACAACTACCTAATCACCTTCATACTGATTAATAGCGTTTGCAAATACAACCTCTAGATAAAAAAAGGAGTTAGTCCGGCAATTGTTGGACTACTCCTTGGGTATGATTATTTAATGTTATGTTGTTTACATTTATCATATAAACTAGTTTTTCCTATACCTAATAGCTTCGAAGCTTCCAGTTTATTTCCACCGCACAATTGCAAGGCGTTCACAATTGTCTGCTTTTCTACTAAAGATAAAGTTTCCTTCAGTGTTGGGAAGCTTTCCGAATGATTGTGGTGATCGACATGCACTTTCTGTTTTTCAGATGCCAAATAATCATTTTCTCGTAAATATAAAGGCAAATGAACATGATCAATCGTGTTTCCCTCTAATACATTAACAGCTCTTTCTAATACATTTTCTAGTTCACGGATATTTCCTGGCCAATTATGCTGTTGCAGTTTCGATATAACTCGATTGGTCAAGTTTATTCCGTGCCGATGAAACTTTTTTTCTAGCTTTTTCAACAGAAATGATGCTATGTAGGGTATATCTTCTTTTCTTTCGCGGAGGGGCGGGATTTCTAATTTAATCACATTTAACCGATAATACAGATCTTGACGAAATGTACCTTCTTCAATCATCTTCTCTAGATTTCGATGGGTCGCTGCAATAATTCGTACATCAATGGCTTTCGGTTTTTGGCCTCCCACCCGTTCAATTTCTCCTTCTTGTAAAACTCTCAAAAGTTTACTTTGCATCGATAAAGGCATATCACCAATTTCATCTAAAAATATCGTACCAAAGTTGGCAAGCTCGAACTTCCCTCTTTTTCCGCCTTTTTTCGCCCCGGTAAAAGCACCCTCTTCATAGCCAAATAGTTCGGATTCCAATAAATGCTCGGGTATCGATGCACAATTAATTCGAACAAAAGGGAATTGCTCACGAGAACTATTTTGGTGAATGGCATGAGCAAATAATTCTTTTCCGGTACCTGATTCACCTGTTAATAATACCGCGGAATTGCTTACCGATATTTTTTCAGCCATTTTCTTTGCTAACATAAACTTTGAACTTATACCGATGATATCCGAGAATTTATATTTACTTTTCAGTCCATTTTCATAATTAATTTTATAATAATTCAGCTCTTCTAAAAGGGGTTGGATTTTTTTAGAGTAGTCCCACCATTCTTGTTGTGTTCGAAATAAAACGGTTCCTACTGCACCAACCAATTCTCCTTCTACAAAAAGAGGATAGCGGTTGGCAATCATTTCTCCTCCTTTAATTGGCTGTATCGCAGACAATTCTGCTTGTCCCGATTTTGCAACAATATGCATTCGGGAATTTTCAATAATATTTTGTACTGGCTGGTTGATTGCCTCCTCAGCTTTAATCCCCAAAAATTCACAATAGCCGGAATTTATATAGCGTATCAAGCCTTTCGAATCTACTACTACAATTCTTTCGGCCGCTAGATTTATAATTTCTTCTAACCATTTATATGGGAGATAATCAAATCCAAATTGCATTATAAACTACTCCTCAAAATTTTCTTATTCTAATATACTGGATTGTTGATTTCCGCTACAGGTACTCGCTTTTCGCGGGACTGACGATAGATAAGCCTACACTCCAATCGACATGACGTCAATATCAACACTGTACTTTAACAAAGCCTGTTCTAATTATTATAACAAAAGAAGAGGAATAATTTACGGTATTTTCTAACAATTAGATTAGAAATATTATTGTACGGTATATCCTCCATCTAAGACAATTGCTTGCCCTGTAACTCCTCTCGCCTTATCACTTCCAAGAAAGACAGCATAGTCAGCTATTTCAGACACATCTAGAAGTCTCTTTTGGGGGACAAGTGGGTAAATGACTTCCTCGATGACACGTTCGAAAGGTACATTCCTAGTTTTGGCGAGGTCTTTTAATTGATTTTGAACTAATGGAGTGTCAACATATCCAGGACATAGTGAATTAACAGTAATCCCATGTTCTGCACCTTCTAACGCCGCTACTTTTGTTAATCCAATCACTCCGTGTTTCGCACTATTATATGCAGCTTTTCCCGCAAAGCCGATTAACCCATTAATGGAGGACATATTGATGATTCTTCCAAATCCTTGTTTTTTCATTATCGGAAATACATGCTTAATTCCGATAAACGGAGCAGTTAACATAATTTTTATAAGCAATTCAAATTTTTCAGTTGGGAATTCTTCAATCGGTGATACATGCTGTAGGCCCGCATTATTGACTAAAATATCAAGCCTTCCAAATGATTGTACTGTTTTGTGAATGGCTGTTTTAAATTCCTGCTCATTTGTTACATCACATGAAAGAGCAGTAGCTTCATAGCCTTTTTGTTGAAAAAATTTTATCGCATCTTCACTCTTCTCTTGATTAATATCAGAAATTACAACCTTTGCTCCTTCAACTGCAAAGGCTTTGGCAATTTCCAATCCAATTCCACTCGCTGCTCCTGTAATAAAGGCAACTTTTCCATCTAATGTTTTATTCATTTTACTGTTCCTCCCCATGCTGTATTTTCTTACGGTAATAATAATGACCAATGAATCTTTCTTTATAAGATTCCAATGAATCTTTCATAAAAAGATTCATTGGCTAACTTTCTAGACAAGTCCTGTTAGAGTGTAAAGAGCTATAACAAAGAATACAGCTAGTGTTTTTATAATCGTGATGGCAAAGATATCCCGATAGGATTGTTTATGTGTTAATCCCGTAACAGCAAGTAAGGTAATTACCGCTCCGTTATGCGGAAGTGTGTCCATTCCACCTGATGCCATTGAAATAACACGGTGCATAACCTCAGGTGGAATATTAAATTGTGCAATAGCCGCATTATATTTATCGGCCATGGCACTTAAAGCAATTCCCATACCTCCTGATGCCGATCCTGTAATTCCAGCTAAAGAAGTTGTCGTAACTGCACCATTAACTAATGGATTGGTAAACGTATGTGAGATTCCATTACTAATTGCTGTAAAGCCTGGCAATGCAGCAATGATCCCGCCAAAACCATACTCTGCTCCTGTATTCATTGTCGCTAACAGAGCACCGCCAATACTCGTATTAAGACCTGATTTAAAATTAACCTTCACACGGTTCCAGTCATAAAGGATCGTTGCAACTATCCCCACGACTAAAGCCATTTCCACAGCCCAAATGGCTACGACCGCCGAAACGTCTACTTTTCCGAAGGCATCTAAACCGATAGCTGAAAAATCAAATCCGTTAGGGTACCATTTTGGAATAAAGACAGTAAAAACTTTATTCATGACACCTACTAAAACTAATGGAACAAAGGCAAGTATTTGACGACTCAATGAAGTTTGCGAACTTAGGTCTGGACCCGCTTCGGCTTTAATATTTGCAGCAGCCTCATTTGCGGCCGCTATTTCCTCATTATTTACCCCAAAATACCCTTCACCAGCTCTTGCGGCCTTTTTTCTTCTAGATTCTAAATACCAAAGACCAACAGCTAATACAAAAATTGTTCCAACAATCCCTAGAATTGGGGCTGCATAAATATCCGTTTTAAAAAATGTTGTCGGTATAACGTTTTGAATTTGCGGTGTTCCAGGCAGGGCGTCCATTGTAAATGCGAATGAACCTAATGCGATTGTTCCCGGAATTAAACGTTTTGGTATATTTGCTTCACGGAATAAATGGGCAGCGAATGGATAAATCGCGAATACAGCGACAAATAAACTTACCCCGCTATATGTTAAGATAGCCCCTAACAAAACAATTGCAAAAATAGCTCTTTTTGCACCAACAATTTTTACAATCGTCTTCGCGATGGATTCAGCTAAACCAGACATTTCTACCACTTTTCCAAAAATAGCTCCGAGTAAAAAGACAGGAAAATAAGATTTAATAAAACCAACCATCTTCTCCATAAATACATTTGAAAAGAACGGCAAAACGTGACTAGGATCGGTTAGTAAAACTGCAAACAACGCACAAATTGGCGCAAATAAAATAACTGAAAAACCACGGTAAGCCACAAACATTAACATCCCGAGCGCTAAAAGAATAATAATAATTTCCATACCTATCCCCTTTATTTTTTATTATTGGTAAACGCTTTCAAACCCCTTTTTAATCTAATCCCTCCTAAAAAATAGTAGTCTCTTCTTTAAAGATGCAATATTTGTGCCAAAAGAAAAAATTTTTAAATAGTTCACTGAATATCTATATTTTAAAGATTTGTTATGCCATATTGTTTACACCTATTAAACTATTTTTCCGCAATACCGGAAATCGAAGAGAATATTTCCCGAAAGACGGAATTTTCCGGAATAACGGAATAAACAATGCAAAACCGACTTGTTAAGATAAACTGCAAAAAAAGAGCCGTCACCCCTTTGTGACAGCCCACACTTATATCAATCCCCATCAAATAAATTAAATAATCCTTTTGCAATACTGCCTTCATCCTTTGATCCGCCAGCAGCTGGCATTGCAGCAAATACTCTGCTTGCAAGTCTGCTAAATGGAAGAGACTGAATCCAAACGGATCCCGGACCTCTAAGTGTAGCAAAAAACAATCCCTCTCCACCGAATAATGCTGTTTTAACACCTTTTACAAATTCAATGCTATAGTCAACATCTTTTGTCATTGCAACTAAACATCCTGTATCTACTCGTAATGTCTCACCAGCCGAAAGATCTTTTCTATGTATCGTTCCCCCGGCATGTACAAATGCAAGGCCATCACCTTCAAGCTTTTGCATGATAAAACCTTCACCGCCGAAAAATCCTGTTCCGATTTTACGTTGAAATTCAACTCCGACAGAAACACCTTTTGCAGCCGCTAAAAAGGCATCTTTTTGACAAATAATTTTCCCATCCAACTCACTTAAGTCCATTGGTATAATTTTCCCGGGATACGGAGAAGCGAAGGAAACATGTTTTTTCCCAATTCCTTCATTAGTGAAAGTGGTCATAAATAAGCTTTCACCAGTTAGCATCCTTTTTCCCGCACTAAAAATTTTCCCCATGAAGCCTCCACCGCCGGATGCACCGTCTCCAAAAATCGTTTCCATTCGAATATCATCTTCCATCATCATCAAGCTGCCAGCTTCAGCAACTACAGTCTCTTCTGGATCGAGTTCCACTTCAACAAATTGCATATCATCGCCATAAATTTTGTAATCAATATCATGATTGTTCATCTTCGTTCCTCCATTTTAAAATCCTCTACAACTATATTATAAAAAGTAATTTCACTTTCTACCACTTTGTGCTACCTGAGAAAGTTTCATTTTTATCCTCTTCCCTGCTCCTTTTTCAGTCTCTTAGCCAATCTTACTTCAATTCTTTTGCCAATAAACCATAGAATGACGATGATAAGAAGAACAGAAACCGTTTTTAACGGTTTATATATTAATGAAACGACATCATGTCCGACGAAGCTGATAATAAAAATCATTACCATTTTTCCAGTTACAACAGCTAAAATATATTGAAATGTATTGATTTTTGATAGACCTGCAACAATATTGACAACTGCTGAAGGGGTAAAAGGAAAGCAAAGAAGCAGAAAAATAGGGCCAAATCCATGTTGCTCTACCCAGTGTGTAATTTTTTTAACTTGACGATTTCTATGTAAAAAAGATAATATTCTACTCTTTCCAAATCTACGAATAACTAAGAAAACAAGGATTGCTCCTGCACTGGCCCCTGCCCAAGATATTAAAAAGCCTAACCATAGTCCAAATGCATTCGCATTTGCCAATACAATTAAAAACAACGGCAAAAAAGGTAAAAATGCTTCAATTACTATTAATAAGATCCCTGGTAAAGGTCCAAATGAACGATATTGCTCAATTAAATTCATCATATTTTCAATGGTGAACCATTCTTTAAGTGAGTGAAAATCCATTTTGTTTCCCCTATTCTATCAGGCACTTTTCTAGAAATTTTACTGTAATTTACTATCTAGTAGAAATTTTTTCTTAAGTATAGCACACAATAGGAAAGGATTATAATTCCAAAATAGGTATTTTTCAAAAAAAACAACCCGCAATGGGGCTGTTGGCAAAAAGTTTACGAGGAAAATAGTACAATTCCTCCTTATTGTTTTGGGAATAAACAAGGAACCGTTCCTTTCCGCTACAGGTACTCGCTTTTTCGCGGTTCTGCGATGAGCCTGTCTAGTTCCGGCGGCTATCGACTAGCAAACTTCCGGTCACCTCCCTACGATAAGTCATCATCGATTCACCCTTTGGGTTCATCGTGATTCCTTTATCTCAGTCGCTGCCCTCCAGTTTGTACGTCGATAAACAAGCCGCCTCTACTTTTCTAACTCCTCATCGCTTCGCTCCCCGCGGGGTCTCATCTGTCCAGCTGATCCCGCAGGAGTCTCGTACCTTCCGCTCCAATCCACTCTGTGTTTACAAAATTATTTAGTATTTATAACAATAATCTTTAGAAAAGAGCTATTATTATACATATTGTAAGAACCAATCTTTAATATAATTTAACCGTTTTATTCTTAAGTCAGGTTTCCCACTTCTTGATAGTTCATGATTGGATTCAGGAAAACGAATAAATTTTGTTTGTTTTTGCTGACGTTTAAGAGCTATAAATAATTGTTCTGCTTGTTCAATTGGACAACGATAGTCTTTCTCACTATGGATAATTAACAGGGGTGTTTCAATATCCTTCGCATAGGCGAGTGGTGAATGCTTCCAGAGTTTTTCAATATCATTTAAATCTGCAATAATTTGCCACTCCGAGAAATAATAGCCGATGTCACTTACACCGTAAAAACTAATCCAATTGGAGATCGATCGTTGTGTGACAGCTGCTTTAAATCGATTCGTATGTCCGACGATCCAGTTTGTCATAAACCCGCCATAGCTTCCTCCCGTAACACCAAGACGATCTTTATCAATAAAATCATATTGATCAAGAACATAATCTACTGCATTCATTAAATCCTTATAATCATTACCACCATAATCGCCACGAACTGCATCAACATACTTTTGTCCGTAGCCATGACTGCCCCGTGGATTTATATAGAGGACAGCATATCCTTGTGCAGCTAGAATTTGAAATTCATTAAAATAGGTGTTTGCATACATCGCATGTGGCCCACCATGGATTTCTAGAATTAAAGGATATTGTTTCCCTTCTTCGAATCCAACTGGTTTCATGAGCCAACCATGTACGTTCCATCCATTTTCACTTTCGAATTCAATTGGTTCAACATCTGAAAGCACTCGCGTTTGCAGAAATTCCTGATTTACAAATGTTAGTTGTTCTTTTTGACCGTTTTGTAAATTAACGAAATATAACTCACCGGGTTCTGTTGCTGTACTAATCGCAACTACTGCTGTATGATCTTTTGGATTTAATGAAAACCCATAAACATGTTGCTTGTCATGCAATGCTGGATAAATTTCTCCCGATATATTTCCATAATAGACAATCGTGTTTCCATGGTCTGAAATGACGAAATAAAAGCTTTCATTATCTTCTGCCCACTGCACACCTGGCAAAACCGCTCCCTGCTGAAAATCGCCAACAGCATAATCCCCTACCGGTGCATCAATTTCGCTTGTGAAACAATTAAGTTCTTTCGTCTGTAAATCATATATCCAAACTTTACTATGAGTAGCATTTTTAAATTCCTGCTCATTGCCTTGGAATGATAAATAACGACTATTAGGCGACCAAGATGTTTGCCAAAAACTCCCCGTTCCTTTCGTCACCGGAATCGACTCTTTTGTTTCTAGGTTAAATAAATAGACATCTGAAATAAACGATTCATCACTATCATCAGAAAAATCGGCAAGATAGGTTACATATTTTCCATCCGGGGACCACGAATCAAGTGAATGATGGTAATCACCACTTGTTAGCTGTTCAATTTCTCCTGTTTCAAGATTCGCCATTCCAATATGTGAAAATTGTGTAAGGTCCAAAAAACCACTTGAGTCAGACTTATATTTCATCTTTTCGACTTCTAACGGCTTTAATTCTTTATCTTCCGCCTTTTCTTCTTTTGCTTGATCATTGATCGTTTCCTCTTTTCCAATGACAACTGAAAAGGCAATTTTCTTGCCGCATGGAGACCACACAGGGTTTCTTGCTCCATTTTTGCTAAATGTGATTTGCTTCGCTTCTCCTCCAAATTTTGAAAGAACAAAAATTTGTGATTCCCCTTCCCTTGTCGATACAAATGCAAGCTCATTTCCATTTGGGGACCAGCGTGGAGAATGTGTGCGATGGTTACCGAATGTCCATTGTTTTGCCTGTTTATCATGTAAATTCAAATAAAATAAATTTGATACGTAATCCTTTTTCTCTTTTTCGATATGTGTTTGTACGAATACAACTTCCTTCCCATTTGGAGAAAATTGTGGATCTACTATTGATTTCAACTCGTATAAATCTTCAGCTTGGATACCGCTTTTTGCCATTCAAATCACCTTCCACGTATTCAATCGAATTTAATATATTAATACATACCCTACCTATTTATTTCGCCACCCAAAACATTATACCTGCATTTATTTTTCAATTTTTTGATAATCGTGTCGATAATCTGCATTTTTATGGAGAAACTACCCGTCATAATTAACTTGAAATTTTTGATCATCACGCGTAAAATATATACGAACACATGTTCTTTTAAAAAGGAGGACTATCCAATGACAAAAATACCTGAAAATGACCGAAATATTATTGAGAAGGCCATTTATCTACCGATGATATTGATTGTATTAAATCGCGATTTGGAAATTATTAATAGTAGCCCATTCAAACTTAAAAATCCATATATTGAATGGATTGAGGAAACAATGAAATGTATCCAAAAAGAATTAGCCAGTGTGAAGCGTTATATGAAACAGCAGCAAATTAAAGTAGAAAAAATAAAATCGGATGATGCCTTTACAATGTATATGTTTCTTTATAAAGGTTATGAGGAAGAGCACAATTATTTTAATCCAAGACTGCGAAATCGATCAGAGGAATTAATGAAATACTATCTTTTTCAAAGATTTCAAAACGATTTAAATATAATGAAAGCCTAATGAAGAAAAAAGCAATCATTAGAGTTAGATTGCTTTTTCTTCATCAACTAGGCTTCTATTCCTCTAAAAATCTTTTGTAATCATATTCCCTTCTTCGCTCTGAAGCTTCCATGTTTAAATAAAAGCCGGTACGTTTATATTTATTATCCATAGTTTCTATATGTTGATAATATTTTATTTGCAGCTGCGAAGCCCTTCGCAATTGGTTGGTGAATGAACTGAAGGAGATTGGAATTTCTAACGTCTGTTTATTACGAAGAGTAACTAAGGTGTTATTAGATGATGATCGTTCGTGGTGAAGAATATGATTAAGTGAAAACCATATACAATCCGGATTCATAGGAGATGTGGTTGGAAACAAGTAAATAGACGAGTAAGGATCAACCATAATAGGTGCTTTATGCGTAATTCCAATAAGGCGTCTTGTCCCATTTTTCCTACCTTCATAGGAAGCCCCATAATACTCACAACTATTTTTCACGATTTCTAGTGGTTTAAATGGTGATATGCACCGATTTTCAACTTCTATTATTTCCGAATAAATTTTTGATCCATACGTGATCGGCAAAATTGCCATAGTAAATGGTGAAATCTCAAATTCTTCAATTATTTTTTCTGACACTTTTTTCTCCCCTTTTCAACAAAAATAGTTAAATATATACATATTATAATGTAAATTTACAATTTTGGCACTATTTATTTATAAATAACTAAAGTATTTCCAAAAGTATCTATCGGAATATTCAAAGTATTCAATTGACTTTTAGTGTAAATACCTTTACACTAAAAAAAAGGTTAGAGGTGATCATCGATGGAGAAAAAAGAATCCTACACAGAGATGGTTAATGCGTATGCGATGACACAAATAAAAAATGAAAAATTTATGGCAGAAATTTATGCAGAAATGATTTTAAATGAATTGCTGTTAACTCGGAGGAAAGAAGTAATAGTAAAAAAAATTGATCTTGCTCTAGACTGCAAAGACAAACGAGCATTTTTATTATTAACAGATGAATTAAAGGAACTGGAAAAACAATTCGGTTCATGATTAGAGCCCTCTAATGATTATTAGAGGGCTTGTGTTTTTAACGTTTGTTCTTTTCCTTAAAATCTTCAACCATCCTTATCCGTTCCAGCATCGTCGGATGATCGTAGCGGAAAATTTTCACCAGATATGGTGGATTTACTTGGCTAAGTCCGGATTTCGTTAAGTCATGGAATGTTTGAACAGCCGCTTTTTTATCATCGGTCATTTTCATTCCATAGCGATCTGCCCGCATTTCCTCATAACGCGATACCCAATTCGTAATCGGACTCGCAGCAAAAAGTAAAACGGAAGTAATTAATAAAAATAATGGGAGTGAACTTAAACTGGAAACAGCTGTAACTTTCAACTCTGTTCCTTTTTTCCGAACTAGTCTATTCATCACCCATGCGGTTATCCATAGGCCGATTCCAGTAAGGATAATGTAGCCTGCAATGCCAAAGTAAATATGTTTTTCTACATAGTGTCCCATTTCATGTGCCATGATAAAAAGAATTTCATCCTCATTCAGCTGTTCCAATGTCGTATCCCATAAAACTATTCTTGCATTGGAACCAATTCCCGTCACATAGGCATTTAATGAGTTTGTTTTTTCTGACATATTTACTTCATACACATGTTCAGCAGGAATATTTGCTTTTTCGGCTAATGCTAAAATTTTCGTTTCTAAGTCTTTATTTTTTAAAGGGTAAAAGTCATTATATAATGGATCTATAACAACGGGCTGAATAAACATCATGAAAATCATAAATGGAATCGATAGGAGCCAAGCTGGAACCCACCATCTTCTTTTAAAACGTTTCATCAGCCAATATAGCACCGATACGATTATAAACATTTCAATAAAATTCACCCAAAAATCAATCACTTCATCTTTCATCCATAATGAAAAGGTTTGAGTTGAAATATTATAAGTCTTTGAAAAGCGGTACGAAATATAACTTAACGGAAAAGTGACGATAAATGAAATGACAGATAACAAAAATAGGTAGATAGCAGACTGTACAATGTGAAACCTCGATGTACTTTTCGCCCATCTTTCAAACCCTTTTGATATTCCAAAAATAAGGATTAAAAAGTAAAACAGCCACTCATAAGGTGTAGAAATGAAAAATAGTAGGTTTCTGATTTTGGAATATTCCTCGCTAAGCATAATTTCCCTGCTATTTAAGAATGTTGCAGGATCAACACTTGTCCCTTTTAGATGGTCAGGAACAGAAGCACCCGCTAAATAAAATAGATAAACATATATGGCTATTCCAAATAGCAAATAGGCGATGACTGCACGAAATGTCCATTTTCTTAACAAAATTTCTCCCCTCCTTGTCCCTCTTTATAAATGTAAGTAACATAAGAAAATTTTAGAACGGAAACTTTTGTCATAGTAGAAATATGCCCATTTTTACCATTGTTTATTTTAACCTAGGCTGTTTTCATGAAGTTTGTTGTTTTGAAATTGTCCGTTCCTTTCCGCTGCAGGAGCTTGCTTTCCACGGGGAGGAAGTCGAGCCTCCTCGGCGCACCTGCGCCTGTGGGGTCTCGACCTTTCCTCTATGTCCCGTAGGAGTCAAGCTCCTTCCGCTCCAATCCACTCTGCGTTTCCAATATTATTTAGTTTTTTGAATCCTTTAGAAAAGGGCCTAATCCTAAAATAAAATATCGGTTATCTCTTTTCAGTGATAACCGAATCAATGTTTTTATAGTGAATCATAGCCAAGTTTTGCAAGGGCGTCAGCAATCATACAATAACCGTGATGGTTCGGGTGAATATGGTCTGAGGATAATACTTTCTTCTCTCTGCCAATAAAAAGCTGATGTATATCCGCAACTTTGATAAGTGGTGATTTTGTAAGTCGTTCTATGTTTTGATTATATGCTTCAACCCACTTGTCAACACCATTTATTTCGGGAAAAGGATTATACAGATTCATCATGCGAATGATATATCGTTGATCATATTGTTTTAATTCAGTGATTCGCATGATGATATTGTCTAAGTTTCGCTTCCCCTGTTCTAATGCAATGAAAAAGTCTTTTTCCTTTTTATCTTGTAAAAATTTTTTCGCGGCATCGATTAAATCATTTCCGCCAGCTGTAATAGTGATAATATCTGCTGCTTTCATACCTTTATATAGAAATGGATGATTCAAACTCTTTAAAATATCACCAGTCGTTGCTCCTGTTTTTCCAAAAACGGCCGGATGTACGCGTGCGTGTAATGCCTGATGAGTTAAATACATATATCTCGTAATAAAGCCTTTTGAAAATATGTCTGAACCAATTCCAACAGTTAAAGAATCCCCGATTGCACAATAACGAATAATCCTTCGTTCCATCCCCTTCACCCCGATAAATAAGTATTACTACCAAGTTTATTCGGCTACAAGGGATTTGGAGATAGTGTTATTAATGATTCTACCCGCGAGAACTATTTATTTCCCCTTAAAATTAGGCTTTCTTTTTTCTGCAAATGCATGAAGAGCTTCGACCCGGTCCTCTGTAGGAATCGTCATTTCATAGGCTTTTCTCTCAATCTCTAAACCGGTATGTAAATCGACATTCATTCCATTTTTTATTGCAAATTTAGCTTGTTGAATAGCGATCGGTCCATTTGCTTGAATTCTACCTACAAACTCATTTACTTCGTCAAAGAAACGAGCTCGTTCGACCACCTTTGTCACTACACCGTATTGATACGCTTCATCGGCTGTCATTCTTTTCGCAGTTAAAATTAATTCCATCGCCTTTGCTTCACCAATCAACCGAGGCAATCTCTGTGTTCCACCGGCTCCAGGAATTATTGCTAAACTAGTTTCTGTAAGGCCCATTACTGCATCGGAAACAGCAATCCTAAAGTCACAGGATAAAGCAAGTTCCATCCCGCCACCAAATGCATAACCGTTCATAGCGGCAATGGTTGGTTGCGGCAGATTTGCAATCGATTCGAAAACTTCTCCGATTTTGAAAACATTTCTTCGGACCTCATAATCGGATAAAGTTTTTCTTTCTTTTAAATCCGCTCCAACACTAAAAGCCTTTTCACCTGCCCCTATAAAAATGACCGCACGAACTTCCGAATTCGTTCTAATTGATTCTACAACACTTGCAAGCTCACAAAGTGTATCGTAATTAAACGCATTCATTGCCTTTTCACGGTTCAGTGTAACATATCCAATATAGTTTTTAACCTTAAATAAAATATTCTCCATCGTACCCCTCCTCGTATCTACTACATTATTATTTCAACAAAGCTTATGAAAACCCTTTCCATTTTATAATTTTCCGATATATGAATGTGAAAAAATACAGATTTTCATCTGTATTTTTTGCAATCTACATTTTTATTTTTGTAATAATTGATCCTTCAACGCTCTTCTTAAAATTTTCCCTGTTGTATTTTTCGGTAGTTCTTCGATAAATTCAATCGAATGAGGCAGTTTATATTTGGCTAGATGCTGTTTACAGTATTCCATGAGAACTGCTTCTGTTAATGCGTCGTTTTTACGTACGACAAAACATTTAACAACTTCTCCTTGTTCAGGATCCGGGACGCCAATGACAGCTGCTTCAACTACATCTGGATGTTCATAGAGGACCTCCTCTACTTCCCTTGGATACACATTAAATCCGCCGACAATAACCATATCCTTTTTGCGATCGACAATGTAAAAATATCCTTCTTCATCCATTTTCGCTAAATCACCTGTGTAAAGCCAACCATCACGAATCGTAACAGCTGTCTCTTCAGGCATGTTGTAATAGCCTTTCATGACATTTGGTCCACGGACAACCAACTCACCAACTTGTCCCGGAGGTAGTTCTTCCCCTAATTCATTCACAACTTTATTTTCCACATGAATAATGTTTGTTCCAATTGACCCTGCTTTCCGGGGACGATCTAGTGGATTAAAGCATGTAACCGGTGATGCTTCAGACAATCCATAACCTTCCGATACAAACACATTAAATTTCTTTTCAAAGTTTTTCAGCAACGCAACGGGTAGTGAAGAACCTCCGGATATGCAAAGACGCAGGGAGGAGAAATCACTAGGGTTCCCCTCCGGATATTGATATAAAAAATTGTACATTGTCGGCACACCGGCAAAAACGGTTGCCTGATATTTTTTTATTAATCTAAAAATATCTTTTGGACTAAATTTAGGCACAATGATGATGGTTGAACCACTAATAAGTGGGGCATTCACGACAACACTTAAGCTAAAAACGTGAAACATAGGTAAGGTTGTAATTACCGTATCATCACTATTCATTTTTAAATAATCGCCAATATCTTTCGCATTGGAATAAAGATTTTTATGTGTTAACATTGCCCCTTTTGGGCGGCCAGTTGTTCCGGAGGTATATAAGATGACTGCAACATCATCTTCTAAAAGTTCAGGTCCTTCAAATTCGATTCTTCCTGAGGAAACAACACTTGAAAACGATTTCATTTTAGTGTTCGCTGGAAACTCCATTTTCTTCGTAGGATCTGACTCACAAATAATATAATTTTCCACCTTTGGAAGCAAGGAACCCATTTTCTCTGCCAATGGAACGAGTAAATCCAATGCAACAATAGCTTTCACATCACCATTAGTTACTATGTAGCCAATTTCATCCGGTGTGTAAATCGGATTAATCGGTATGACAGTGGCTCCTAAACGCATCGCGCCGTATAGCGCAATAACAAAATGTGGAGAATTACCTAATAATAAAGCAATATGATCACCTTTTTGTACCCCTAATTGCGCCAACCCACTTGCAAATTTTGTTACAGCTCCATCAAATTCAGCATATGACACAGGCTGATCCATAAAAAAATAAGCCGTTTTTTCTGCATTCTCCTTAGCTGTATGTTTCAAATGTGAAGATAAATTCATATTCCCTCCCCTTTCTGAATGAATAATCATTCATAATAATTTTCTAAATTTATTATATAGAAAGAATATTAGGCATTCAAGTATTATTGAAAAATTAAAATATTGTCATCTCAGAAATATACCATTACTACCTATTTTTCAAAAAAAGCCCGAAGCGATTACTTCGGACTTATTATTCGATACAACATTAATAAATCAAATCAATTAATTCTTCTTTTGTAATATTACCAAAATAATGTTTCACTTCAATATCGGTAAGTGCTTTTTCTATTTCAGACCGATCATAGCGCACGCCAGTCAACTTTTCCTCAATATCACTTACGTTTCCGACACCAAAGAAATCACCGTAGATTTTACAATTTTCGATTATTCCTTTGTTCACTTCTAAGCGTACGTCAATACCGCCAACTGGAAAACGATGTGTATGCTGTAAATTGAATTTTGGTGATTTCCCATAATTCCATTCCCAATTTTGATAACGTTCTTCAGAAATCTTATGAATTTTTGCCCAGTCATCGTCAGTTAGTTTGTATTCTTGAATATTTTCACTGCCGCCAAAAATATGTTTTAAGATTAATTGACGGAATTCTTCCATTGTTAATTTTTCTTCTAAAAATTCGGAGATATTCGCTACACGGCTACGAATAGATTTAATGCCTTTTGATTCAATTTTATCTTTTTTTACTTTTAATGCTGAAACAACATTTTCAATTTCAGAATCTAACATTAGTGTTCCGTGGCTGAACATTCTACCTTTTGTGGAAAATTGAGCATTTCCGGATATTTTTCGACCACCTACTTGAATGTCATTTCTGCCGCTTAATTCAGCATTTACTCCAAGTTTTTGCAATGCTTCAATAACTGGTTCCGTAAACTTCAAAAAATTGTGGAAGCTTTCCCCATCGTCTTTCGTGATAAAGCTGAAATTAAGATTTCCTAAGTCATGATAAACCGCTCCACCACCAGATAAGCGGCGTACGACAATAATATTATTTTTATCTACGTATTCTGTATTAATTTCTTCAATTGTATTTTGGTTTCTTCCAATAATAATTGAAGGCTGATTAATATAAAATAATAAATACGTTTCGTTAATATCTAAATGATTCAATGCATACTCTTCTATCGCTAAATTAATTTGTGGATCAGTAATCCCGTTATTATCAATAAACAACATCTGAATTTCCCTCCTGAATCAAAAATAATAAAATTCTACAACAAATCTATAACTAGACCTTCTTCTGCAATGAAAATAGTACCTGAAAACTTTTCAGCTGCTTCACTCTTCAATTGATTCAAGTCACCATATTGTGGTAAATGGGTAAGGATTAAATTTTTTACTTGAGCAGCTCTTGCGATTTCTCCCGCTTCATAACTTGTCATATGTCCTGCTGCTGAACCATCCATATCTCCATAAAAATTACTTTCACATAGAAGGATGTCCGCATTAGCAGCGAATGAAGCAAAGGTTTCTAAATAGGATGAATCTGCTGTGAAAACGAAAATAGCGTCTCCTGCTTCAATCCTCATAGCAAAACAGGATACAGGGTGTTTTGTTCTTAAAAAGGTGACCTTAAATGGGCCAATGGATACTTCTTCATTTTCCTCATAAGGCACACCTTTTGTAACATCATCAAAAAATAATGACTGGAACCCATGCTCATCTTCATTATGTCCGTATATTGGCAGCGTTTTTATGTTCTTGTCCATATATTTCCCGATAATTAATGCATGCTGAAGTACACCAATATCAGCGATATGGTCTGGATGATAATGTGAAACAATCACTGCATCTAACTGTTCCGGATTTATGTATTGTTGAAGTTTAGATAATACTGCACTGCCGCAATCGACTAAAAGGGAAAATCCTTCATGCTCAAGCAAATATCCTGCACTGGCACCATTTACTTTTGGGTAACCTCCCCAAGGACCGATGACCGTTAGCTTCATATATATCACTCCTAAATTATAATCTATCTAATCTATGTTATCAATTTCACTATACTCCTAAATACCCATTTATCGCAAAAAAAGTTGTCCATGCAGTATAACATGAACAACTTATAACGTAACTATTAGTTTCCCTTAATCAAAAACTTGATGTTCATGTAACCTTTTTTTATTTTCTACATGAACCTTACATTAATGGTTTCCTGCTTCTTCTTAATGATGATGATTCCCTTCCTCAGTTGATTTCACTTTGGATAGATCGGGATTCCCTACCACTACTGATTTTTTTGGCATCATGTGCATGTCTCTTGCCGTTACATGAACTTGTATCGTATAAACGCCATCATGGTCAAAAGCAACTTTTCCTGTATACTTACCATTTTTCTCATTCGTTGCTTTAATCATTTTACTAGAATCTTTAGCGCCTTCTTCCCAAACTTCATATTCAACTTTGGCTGCATCAGATACTTTTTCCTTGCCCTGTGTTACTGTAGCACTTAAAGGAATATTTTCATTTACCTTCGCTTTTTCTTTAACATCCAGCACTACATTTATTGGTTCAACACTGTTTCCGCTTGAATCGTTCCCATTATATTTCGTCCCACACCCAGCTATAATAAGAGTCGAAATAAACAGTACAGATAATAGCATTTTCTTCATTATCATAATGATTCCTCCTCAACTAACATACCCCCATAATAACACTTCAATCTAAGAAAAAATTTTACTATTTGTTAATAAGTATTGACGATTATGTGAAAATAATATGGTAGGAAAAGAAATAAATTATGTCTTTTTATTGAAATAAAACTAATAACCCAATACTCCGCACCAATATCATTTATAATAAAAAGAAAAGAAAGTGGGAGGGTACATAATGAAACATTTCCGCCTTTCATTTTTATTGATTGCAGCTATTATTTTAGTCAGTCTTAGTGCATGTTCAAACGTTAATAAAAATGGACATAAAATAGAAAATTTCACATTTACAGACCAAGACGGAAAAAAAGCAGGACTAAAGGATTTAAAAGGGAAAGTTTGGGTCGCTGATTTTATATTTACAAACTGTGCGACGGTTTGCCCCCAATTGACAAGAGATATGAGTGATGTACAAAAAGCGATTAAAGAAAAAGGGTATGATGACGTTAATTTCGTTTCATTTAGTGTCGATCCGGAGGTAGATACGCCAAAAGATCTAAAAGCCTATGCCTCTAAATTTGGAGCAGACTTTTCAACGTGGCATCTTTTTACGGGCTATTCTCAAGACGATATTAAAGACTTTGCAATGGATAATTTCAAAAATGTAATTGTTAAACCTGAAAACGATACACAAGTTGTCCATGGCACAAGTTTTTATCTAGTAAATAAAGACGGAGAAGTTGTAAAAGACTACTCCACACAAAATGGTTTTCCATTAAGTGAAATTGTAAAAGATATTAAAGCATTACGATAAAAAAACGGGAGCTATGATTCAATCATAGCTCCTGTTTTTTATGCTGTTGCATCATTCATCGTTGTTTTATGTGCCTTTTTGGATTTAAAAATAAAATATCCTAGAGTTAAAATCAAGAAGCTTACTAGATAGATAGCAAGTATTCCTAAATTATGCCACATTAATGAATAATCTCCGTTGGATATAACGGCCCTAAAGGCTTGAAGAGAATAAGTCATTGGCAATGCTTCATGAATCGGTTTTAATGCATTCGGTAATAACTCTAGTGGGAAAGTTCCGGCACTAGATGTTAATTGCAAGATTAAAACGATAATGGCAATATAGCGACCCGGATTATCCAGTGCTGCAACGAAAAACTGAATAATGGCCATAAATGTCAAACTAGTAACGATTGCTGACACGATAAATAATGGTACGCTTTTCACATCTACTCCAATCATACCGACGATAATCCAAACGGCGATTAGCGCTTGGAAAATACCGACGATAGCCATGATACCGTATTTACCCAAGAACCAAGAAAAGGCATTTTTCGGCACTACAGCTGGTTCGCGAACATTGAAAATGATTGTTAATAATAGTCCTCCGACAAATAATCCGAGTGATAAGAAATATGGAGTTAATCCTGTTCCATAGTTAGGGACATGATTTACTACATCCTTTTTAAGATGGATTGGGTCACTCATCATATCGTACTGCTTATCATTTCCCTTAACAGAGTTAGCATCTTTAGATGCATCGGATAATTTTTCTTTCATTTCTTTTGTTCCGTCTTTTAAATCTTTTGTACCATCATCCAATTTTTTTGAACCATCGGCAAGTTTCTGACTGCCGTCTTTAATTTGGGTAGAGCCATCGGCAAGCTGATTCAATCCATTATTGAGCGTTTTCGCTCCATCGGATAATTGATTTGCACCGGTTGCGGCATCATCCATTTTGCTAGTAAACAATCCCAAACTCTTAATATATTGATTTTGGCCATTTTGTAATTTAGCAGCCCCATTACTTAGTAATGTTGAACCTTTTGCAAGCTGCTCAATTCCCTTTTGAACTTTTACTTGGTTTTTATTAATGGTGTCAACACCGGCAATTAATTTATCAAATTGTGGATCTGTTTGATCCTTTATTTGTTTTTCTATTTGATCTTTATTGCCTGTCATTTGCTGATTCACTTGTTTTTTGAATGCAGTGAATCCCTGATTCATACCTTGATGAATACCTTGTGCTAATTGTTGTTCCATTTCCTTTGCTTGATCTTCGGCATTCGCTGTCAATTGTTGCTGAATTTGTTGAAGTGTTTGATCATCAACTTTTCCGTTTAGTGCAGCAAATAATTGTTGCATTTGTTCCGTTTGCTTATCCTTAATTTGCTTTGCAATTCCTGCTGTTAGCTGTTTCTCCATTTCACTTTGCAATTGATCGACACCTTGATTTATCCCTTTAACACCGTCAGTCAGTTGAGATGAAAAGGCCTTAGCAATTGCAGGAGGAAGTTCATCTTTAAATTTCCCAAGCCCATCCTGAACTTTCTTGGTACCATCTACTAGTGCAGGCATTCCTTTATTTAATGCCCCAAGCCCATCACTTGCTTGATTAATTCCTTTTGTTAATTCCTTTGTGCCGCTTTGCATATCTTTTGATGCATCATATAATTGATTGCTTCCATCATTCAGCTGATTTAATCCATTTGCTAAGTCATTCGATCCTTTTGATAAATCTCCGGCACCTGATTTAGCTTTCACTACTCCGTCATTAAATGTAATCGAATTTTTGGCGAGTAGTTCCAGATTTTCTTTAAGTGATTTCGTTCCATCACCTAATTTTTTTGCCCCATCATTTAATTTCGATGCCCCATCACTTGCAGTATTAAATCCATCACCCATTTTTTTAATTGCATCAAACATTTCTTCTGCATACGTGGTGGACACTTCTTTTGATACAGCATCCTTTATTTTGGTCATGGCTGATTCGCCAATTTTTGAGGATGTATAGTTTGCACTTTGATTTTGAACATATTTTAATTGTAATCGTTTTGGATCCTTATCAAGTAATGTTGTAGCATTTTCAGAAAAGTTTTCCGGAATCTCGATGACCATATAGTATTTTTGATTTTCCAATCCTTTATAAGCCGTATCCTTTGAGACGAAATGAAAATTCATGCTTTTCTTCTCTTTTAGATTATCAATTAACTTATCACCAATCTCAATTTTTTCATCCTGCATTACCGATCCTTTATCCTCATTTATTACGGCAACCGGTAATTTCTCTAACCGTCCATATGGATCCCAAAACGCCCATATAAACATCCCTGCATAAAGAATGGGAACTAAGATAATGGCCAAAACTTGTATTAAGGACATCGGATGGCGGACAATTCCTTTTAATTCGGCTAAAAATAATGAGCCTTTCATATAATAAGTTCGCTCCTTTCTAATTGACTGAATTGTTCAATTGGTCAGTTTTGTTTAAAAATATGAGGATCATCGTGTCGACAATCCTTTAAATAGGTATGCTTCAAACAAATCTGCAATTTCTTCCTTTTCAAGTGGACGATGATGCTGTTCCCAGTCAAATATCAATGAAATATAAAGTTTCAAAATAATAAACGCGGTGATTTCTGGATCACATTTTTTTATTTCTCCCTTATCCATTGCACGTTGAATGATTCCCATAATGTAATTTAAGACTGCAGTTTCCACTTTTTGAATAACATCAGACACAACAGGTGTTCCCATATCTTTTTCTTCTTGAAAAAGTTTAATCGTTAATTGATGCTTTTTGCGAAACTCCAATATCCGAAAAAGTACATTATGTACATTTTCAAAGAAAGGAAGATTAGGATCCATTGACTCTTCTGCAGATTCTTTCATATCCTTAATAAGAGTTGTCACTATTTCATCAAACAATTCATCTTTGTTTTTAAAAAAAGTATAGATCGTACCCTTTCCAACATTAGCAAGTTTCGCAACTTGATCCATTGTCGTGGCTTTATAGCCGAACAACGAAAAAGATTTCGTAGCTGCATCAATAATTAGTTGTTTACGATCAATCGCCAAAGTTTTTCACCTCAATCCACCAAATTGACCAAATGAGGAAAACAGTCAATAAGTTCACAAAAAGGAATATATCATATCCTCAAAAAAAAAACAAGTGAATAATTCATATTAGAATTATTCACTAACTAATTCGTTCTTAGTCGTATCCAATTTTCTTAAATACTGTAAAACATCTTTCACTATGGATTCACCCTGACTAATACAATCAGGTACACTCATTCCCTCAAATGAACTTCCACCAATAATAACACCTGGCAGATTTGCCCCAATGTTGTCTTTTAATTCTTTTACTCTATCTATATGCCCTATTGTGTATTGTGGCATTGCATTTTTCCATCTTGATACGATGGTAAAGTCGGGTTTATCTGAGAGTTCTACTAATTTATTTAGATCATCGAAAACAATTTGTTCAATTTCTGAGTCTGATAAATCAACGACTGTTTCATCTCCAGCTCTGCCAATATAAATGCGAAGCAATACTTTGCCATCAGGTGTTGAATGTGGCCATTTTTTATGTGACCATGTACAAGCATTGATTGTATAGTCACTATTTCTAGCCACTACAAAACCAGTTCCATCAAAGTTTTTTCTTATCGCTTCTTCAGAAAATGCCATTGCTACTGTAGCAACTGAAGTAGCCGGAACCGTGGAAAGTGGTTCAAAAAAGTCATACCCCGGCAGTATATCTGGGAGTAAATAATGTGGGAGAGCTATAATCACACTATCTGCTTGGAGATGCTCACCATTATTGAGGAAAATTTCATAACCTTGGTTCCTTGTCGACTTTTCCATATTAACAACCCGAATACCCTTCATAATAGCATTGTCCTCAAGCTTCTCTTCCATAGACTCTACAATTGATTCTAACCCATTCTTTAAGGTTAGGAATCTATTTGAATAGGTTTTATCCTTTTTTGTCCCAATTATTAAGCTCCGATATCTTTTTTCTGCCTCATAGAATTGTGGAAAAATTGACTTTAAGCTTAATTGATCAATATCCCCTGCATATATCCCTGAAAGTAAAGGTTCGATGAGATTTTCTACTACCTCATCACCAAAACGCCGGCGAAAGAATTGCCCAATTGAAACATCTTTTTTTCCTTTTAATCGTGGAATAATTAAATCAGCTGCAGCTCTTACTTTGCCAGAAAACGAAAATAAACTAGAAAGAATAAAAGGACTTAATTGAGTGGGAATTCCTACGACTGCCCCTTCCGGAATTAAATAAAGCTTATCGTTCGATATGACATATGTTTTATCCGTTTCACTTTCAATTAACTCATGTTGGAGACCTAATTTATTTACCAGTTTAGAAAAACTTTCTTTCTTTGTTAAAACAGAGTCCGGCCCCGTTTCTATGACAAAGCCATCCTTTCGAACTGTTTTGATTTTCCCGCCTAATCTTCTACTAGCCTCTATTAATTTAAACTCAATAGGTAAATTATTTTGTTTTATTTCTTGCTGTAAATAAAATGCTGAAGTTAAACCGGTAATCCCTCCACCGATAATAACCACTTTATGTTTTTTACCCGACACTGGGAATCACCTTCTTCGGCAATGATCATCTTTATTTAAGGTAGCTTACTTTTCTCGAAGGAACCTACGTGTATTTTTGTCTGCTCAGTATTTTTACAATGTTTAGATTTTAGAAAGCAGTGCTGTTTTAAAAATTATTGAGTAATAAAGTAACATCAGGGAAAATCCCTGATGCCGTTAATTATTCATTCATATTTAACTTTTTTAATATAACTGTTGTTAATGCGTCAATAAATTGAGGTTGTGCATTTGGCATTGGTGGTCGATGGTAGCTTGCCCCAACTTCCTCAGTAACCACTTTACATTCATAATCATTATCATAAAGAACTTCTAAATGTTCGGCAACAAATCCTACAGGAACATAGACAAATGCTTTATAGCCTTTTTCATTGTACAGATCACGAGTTAAATCTTGTACATCCGGCCCTAGCCATGGATCTGGAGTATTTCCAGCACTTTGCCATCCAATTGCATATTCCTTAATTCCTGCCTTATTAGCTATTAAATCAGCTGTTTCCTTAAGTTGTTCCGGATATGGGTCACCGTATTGAAGAATCTTCTCAGGTAAACTGTGTGCAGATACGATTAAACATGCAGAGTTACGCTCATCTTCTTTCATGCCCGCATAAGTTTCAGACAATCTATCTACCCAATAGTCGATAAATTTCGGTTCCTTATACCAGCTTTCAACGGATGTAATTGTAAGTCCACCTAATTTTTCAGCCGTTTCCTTTGCACGTTCATTATAAGACTTAACACTAAAAGTAGAGAAATGTGGTGCCAATACAAGTGAGACCGCTTCTTTAATTCCATCGTTATGCATTTGCTCTACTGCATCTTCAATAAATGGTTCGATATGCTTCAAGCCAATATAGACTTTAAATTCCACTTCGTCTTGGATTTCATTTAGATGGTTCTGAAGACCATATGCTTGTTCTTCAGTAATTTTCGCTAACGGTGATATTCCGCCAATTGCTTTATAACGGCTACGCAAATCTTCTAACATTTCTTCGGATGGCTTACGTCCGTGTCTTATATGGGTGTAGTATCTTTCAATGTCTGCTTCTTCATATGGCGTTCCGTAGGCCATAACGAGAAGTCCTACTTTTTTCTTAGTCATTTGTCAAACCTCTTTCCGTTTCTCGTATAGCTAGCTCTGTCTTTTTTTATTTTGCGCTATATTCATGAATGAATGATGTTAATCTTTTTAATGTTTCAGGGTTTACTTGAGGGAATACACCATGTCCTAGATTAAAAATGTAGCCCGGTGTTTTCATTCCTTGGTCCAATATAGTCTTTGTTTTTTCTTCAAGTACTTCCCACGGAGCTAATAAAAGCGCCGGATCTAAGTTTCCTTGAACAGCTTTTGAAATCCCCTTTTGTCTCGCCTCTTGAATTGGTAATCTCCAATCAAGTCCGACAACATCTAGAGGAAGGTCCTGCCACTCAAGCGCAAGATGGCTTGCACCAACTCCGAACATTATAAGTGGAACATTTTCTTTTCTTAACTCACTAAAGATTCTTTCCATAACAGGCTTAATATATATCCGATAATCTTCCACATTTAATGCGCCAACCCATGAATCAAAAATTTGAATCGCACTTGCTCCAGCCTTTATTTGTGCCCGAACATAAGTGATAGTCATATCCGCGAGCTTATCCATTAAGGCAAACCATGCTTTTGGCTCCGTATACATAAATGCTTTCGTTTTTTTATAATCTTTTGAAGGTCTCCCTTCAATCATATAACTGGAAACTGTAAACGGTGCTCCTGCAAAACCAATTAGAGGCACTGTCAATTGTTCATTGGTTAATAATTTGATAGTATCTAACACATAGGGAACATCTTCTTCAGGTGTAATTTCCCCTAATTTTTCCACATCTGCAAGGGATTGAATTGGATTATTAATAACCGGTCCGATCCCAGATTGAATTTCAACATCAACACCAATAGCAGGTAACGGCGACATGATATCTTTATATAAAATAGCTGCATCTACATTGTATTGCTCTACAGGCAATCGAGTAACATATGCACATAATTCAGGCTGATGGGTAATTTCAAATAAGGAATACTTCTCCTTCAATTCACGGTATTCTGGTTGTGAGCGTCCTGCTTGGCGCATAAACCATACAGGTACATGACTTGTTTTTTCACCTTTTGCAGCTCTCAAAAGGGTATCGTTCGTAATTTTTGTCATATGTAAAATGTCCACCTTTCAAAACAATCTTTTCATATTATATAATAATAATTATAAAAAGAGAAAAGTTCTAGTTCGATCTTCCTTATTAATTATGTAATCAATATAGTCTTTTTCATTCTAAATGTATAGTTCGCCTAACGAAATGTCATAAATTCTCCCTTTTTCTCGCCTTAAAATCGTCAAAAGTTACAATTTATCATTCGTTTTTTAATTTTTCATGAATATACTATCAATTAATTTTCAGAAAATTACTTTTTAACGTTCTTTAAATGGGTATAATAAAATGGAGGTGATAAAAATGAATCTTTATATGACGACCGGAACTTATGAATTTCTCATAAAAATATTGAATAAATATAAGGATGAACAAATGCTTTTAATGCAAAATGCTCAAAACTCGCTCATCATACATGAAACGATGAACAAATCTGTATTTGGTTCTCCAAGAAAATATGAGGTAATTGATGGAGAAGGGCATTTTCCAAATGAAGGATATGTTGTTTTTTACAATATTCCTATTTCCGATGAAGCCAAGCCCGTCTACGAATACAATGTGCAAAAAAATATGCAGCTTATTCAATCCGCACCAGGTATCGTTGCTATTCGTTTCTTAAAGCCGAAAAAAGGTGATACGTATATCATTTTAACCATATGGGCAGATGAAAAGGATTATAATAATTGGACAAGAACGGAATCATATCAGACAATGATAGCTCAGCAATCATTTGACGCACCATTATCCAGTAATACAATTTTTAATGGTACACCTTATGAAACCTACTATACCATCCCAAATGATGAAAAATAAGAAAGCGCAGCAATTATGTGCGCTTTCTTTTTTGAAAAATATTATTTTACTAATGTGATATTTTGCCGATTTGCATATATGGCTGCTTGTGTTCGATCAGATACCCCAAGTTTACTTAAAATATTACTAACATGGGTTTTTACCGTCTTTACACCAATAAACAAATAGTTACTAATTTCTTGATTTGTCATTCCCTCACCTAAACATTTAAGAACATCTAGTTCTCTTTCTGTTAAATCATCATGCGGTTTTTTTTCTTGTCTGAAGCGATTCATCATTTTATGAGCAACTTTAGGTTCTATTACCGATTCACCCTGTATCGATTTATAAATCGCTTCAGTAACCTCCTCTGCACGAGAAGTTTTTAAAAGATAACTATGAACACCAGCTTCTAAAGCCGGAAATACTTGTTCATCATCGTAATAGCTTGTAAGAATAATAATTTTGCAATGTGGCAGGAATTTCATAATTTCTTTTGTTGCCTCAATACCTGTTCCATTTTCCATTAATAAATCCATTAATATAACATCAGGTTCGTGGATTTTTGCTAACTTAATTGCCTCATCCCCGGATTTTGCTTCACCAATTAAATTAATATTTTCTTCCGTTAGTAGGTAAGACCTCATACCAAGTCTCACCATCTCATGATCATCAACAATCATCACGTTTATTTTGTCCACCATTTCCCCCCCTAAATCATCCGAATGATTCGATGGAATCGTTCATCCTTATTCATTCGAAAATGGTATTCGAATATTAATATATGTACCTTCTTCTTCCATAGAACGTATTTGAAATACCCCACCTAACTCTTCACACCGTTCCCGCATGGTCTGTAACCCGTATGAAGTCATTAAGCTTCTTTCAACTTTAAATCCCTTGCCATTATCACTTATATACAGATGAAGGTTTTCCTTAATCCGCTCTAGCGTAATCCTCACCTTTGTTGCTTGAGAATGCCGTAAAATATTTGAAAGCGCCTCTTGGACAATGCGAAAAACATGCTCTTCAATCGCTTTAGAGAGATATTCAATATTCTCAAGACGGCATTCAATATCTAACTGTGTCCTTTCTTTTAGCTCTTTTACTAATTTATTTAAACCATCAATTAATGTATCACCCTTTAAATCAATCGGACGCAAGTGTAATAGCAATGCTCTCATTTCCCCTTGGGCCTTTGCAGAAATATCCGCCACTTGTTTAAGTAATTCTTCCGTTTGTATTGGATTTTTCGATACAGTCCTCAAGGCAGCAGATGAAATCATCCCTAACGCGAATAACTGTTGGCTAACTGAGTCATGAAGGTCTCTTGCTAATCTTTGCCTTTCCTCCATCACTGCGGCCTGATGCGCTTGATTTGCTAAATCTGTTTTTTCATCTGCTAGTCTTTGAAGTGACCTAACTTGATCTTGAATGACAATAGCTAACTGATTCATTTCTTCAAAAATCAATCCTATTTCATCTTTTTCAATTTCTACTGCCCTTGCAGAATATTTCCCACTTCTCAAGATGGAAACAAAAGATAGTAACTCATCAAGTCTTTTTAATACATTTCTGCCACTGCGGTAACCAAATTGAACACTTAAAATTAAAAAAACCATTAGCATTAAAAGAGTTAGCATTAATATATTTTTTGTATTTAAAATTTGATCTCCATTCATATATAAATAAAATTGTAAAAATACAAAGTAAATTAATGATCCCATACATGTCATCATAATAAAATTTTTTATAAACCAAAATCTTACACTAGTCACCTTTCTCAAAAAATCCCCTCCCTTCTATACTCTATCAATTCGAATATCGCCAATCCCCATTTCAATTGTAATATCGATCTTTTTAATTGCTTCATGATAAGTAGGAGATTCATAATACAAATGGGGTTTCATATCCGTAGATTTCAAATCAAAAAGACGGATGTCCCCTACTTTTGTTTTCACTTCAATTTTAATAGGGATATCCTCAGGAACTAGCATTTTTACATCACCAATACGACTTTTAATCTTTATCGTGGTTTCTTCCTCGGGTATAAAAGCTTTATTAAAATCGAAATAAAAGTCTCCGATATTTGTATGTAAATCCATTGATTGTAATGGCCAATTTTGCTCATTAAAATGCATATCATTAATCAGTGATTTTTTATACCTTTTCCCTTTTACCTTTTTCGTTTTCTCATCTTCACTATTTTGAGTTGAATTAAATTCGACAACAATTTGAGCCTTCCCTTTAAAAAACAACATATTTACCGCTAAATAAATAAAAAACACCGGCCAAAGCTTCCACCAATCCCCGTAAGTGAATGATATTATCTTTTGCTGATTTAACATCAATAGCGATCCATATATTGTAAAATACAGTGCGAATAAAATAGATATGGAGGATTTATTACGTATACATTTAATAAAATAAACGATTCCAGCAAGAACCAACAATATAGGAATAAACATGACAAAAAACTCTCTTATTTCCAAGGAAATGACACCCACATTAATTAAAAGAAGGGCAATTCCAATTACAAGCAAAACCACTGAAAACAACATTATCATTCCCCGCCTTTATAAACCTTCATTTAATACAATTCTAGGAAAATAATAAAATTCCTTTTATTTGATGATAATTATACAAAACCAAATCGTTTTACATGAAGGTCCTCTCGCTTTACATTACGTCCGTCTTCAGACGGATTATTTTTTAATATTTATCACTCATCTTTAATTTCCACATATTTTATTACATAGTTATTAGCCTATATTTTCAAAATTTTCGTTTGGATATCGCTCATCTGCCCAATGGAAAATGCAACCTTTTGACTAAGTTTCACTAATTAAGGAGGAGTTTTTTATGTCAGTTGATCTTACAGCCATTCACTGGATCTATATCATTTTTATCGTATTAATTATCGGTTTAATGATTTTCCGCCGCGATACAACCATCATCTGTATTGCAGGAATTTTTATGATAGCTTTAACGGCAACCGGTTCAATTACTGCCTCTATTAGTAGTATTTTCACAAGTTTTATTTATGCAATCACAGAGCTATTATCGATAATTTTAGTCATATCAATAATTGTTTCGATGAGTAAAAGTTTAATGGCTACTGGCATTAATGATGTAATGATATCTCCTTTTGCCAAACTTATTAAAACCCCTTCTTTAGCCTACTGGACAATTGGTATTGTCATGATGGTGATTTCCCTGTTTTTTTGGCCATCACCAGCTGTTGCATTAATGGGGGCGGTTTTACTTCCTGTAGCGATACGTGTAGGCTTACCTGCAATTGGGGCTGCAATTGCGATGAATTTATTCGGTCATGGCATCGCTTTATCTGGCGACTACATTATCCAAGGTGCACCGAAAATTGCCGCCGATGGAGCAAACATTCCAGTAAATGATGTGTTACAAGCAAGTATCCCTCTCGTTATTACGATGGGGCTTGTTACAACGATAACTGCCTTTTATTTTCTAAAAAGGGAGATGAAAAATGGCAAGATAAAGCCAAGTAGTACAATGAACACTCCCCAGTTACCAGAGAAGAAAGAAATTACCCAACTTTCCACTTTTTCCAAACGACTCTTTGCATTATTGATTCCAATCTTTTTTATTCTTGATATCGTCGCAATGGTTGTCTTTCATCTTCAAGGGGGAGATGCAACTGCACTAGTTGGAGGCACTTCCATATTTATCTTATTACTTATTACCTTTGCAGGATATAAAAATAAAGCGCTTGAACAAACAACAAACTATTTAATAGAAGGATTGCAATTTGGATTTAAAGTATTTGGTCCAGTTATTCCTATAGCTGCATTTTTTTATCTCGGAGATGCTGGATTCCAATCCATGATTGGTGATTATTTACCTAAGACTTCACAAGGAATTGTAAATGATTTAGGTGCATCTTTAGCAAACATTGTCCCTTTAACAAAAGAAGTTGGGGCGATTACCGCAAGTGGTGTAGGAATCATTACCGGTTTAGATGGGTCCGGTTTTTCGGGACTTTCACTTGTTGGATCGGTTGCTAAGTTATTTTCACATGGGTTGGAGTCAGGTGTTGCCACCTTAACATCATTGGGTCAAATTATGGCAATATGGGTTGGGGGCGGAACACTCGTCCCATGGGCATTAATTCCAGCCGCAGCAATTTGTGGTGTTGATCCATTTGAACTTGCGAGGAGAAATCTCTTACCTGTTACGATTGGGATTGTAGTAACGACAATTGTCGCTATGTTTCTGCTTTAATATTTCACTATCAAAACTTATATACTAGTAATTGTATGGGAGGATACAAAATTTGTATTCTCTCATTCTTTTGTAAACTATGGATATTCATTTTTCACACAGTTTTGCCTATTTAAATGTTATAATAATAGCAAGATTTTGATTTTTTATAAAAAGGAGATGCGTAACTAACAATGACGATTCAAACTTTATCTCAAAAACTAGAACAATCATTTGATGAAATGGTAAGTATTCGAAGATATTTACATCAGCACCCGGAATTATCCTTTCAAGAGGTTCAAACCGCTAAATATATTGCTGATTTCTACAAAGACTTAGGAATTGAAGTAAAAGAAAATGTTGGTGGAAATGGTGTTGTTGCAAGAATTAAAGGAAAGTTACCGGGAAAAACAGTGGCACTGCGAGCAGATTTTGATGCATTGCCAATTAATGAAGAAACAGATGTACCATATAAATCCAAAGTACCTGGAGTGATGCATGCTTGCGGGCATGATGGTCATACCGCAACACTGCTCGTTCTTGCCAAAACCTTAAATGAAATGAAGGAAGAATTATCAGGTGAATATGTAATGATTCATCAACACGCAGAGGAATATGCGCCTGGTGGAGCTATTTCGATGATACAGGATGGTTGCCTAGAAGGTGTTGATGTCATATTCGGCACCCACTTATGGTCCCCTATCGAGTGCGGCACGATTTCATATCGAAAAGGACCGATTATGGCTGCAGCTGATCGTTTTGAAATCAAAATCCAAGGGTATGGAGGACATGGTGCCCAACCACATAAAACAAAAGATGCGGTGGTCATTGCTTCTCAATTAGTGATGAACCTGCAACAAATTGTTAGCAGGCGCGTCGACCCCATTGATTCCGCTGTCGTATCTGTAGGATCGTTCGTTGCCGAGAACGCCTTCAATGTGATTGCGGATTCTGCAAAATTATCTGGTACAGTTAGGACCTTTAATGAAAAAGTACGTGATTTCATCGAAGAAGAAATTGAACGTATCGTTAGAGGAACATGCTTAGCAGCTGGTTGTGAATTTGAGTATGAATATCATCGCGGATATCCAGCAGTTGTCAATCATGAAGAGGAAACAGACTTTTTGGTAGCTTCTATAAATCAGGTCCCCGATGTTCTACATACTGAAATTGCTGCACCTGAAATGGGCGGAGAGGATTTTGCCTATTATTTGCAACATGTAAAAGGTACGTTTTTCTTTACTGGTGCCAAGCCTGATGATGTAGAAATTCCTTATCCACATCATCACCCGAAATTTGAAATTAATGAAAAGGCATTACTCATTGCCGCAAAAACATTAGGTACCGCAGCGTTAAACTATCAAACTAACCAAAAGACCGTAGAAGTATAAAATGATGATCCCACTTGATTATCAAGTGGGATTCTCTGTTTGGATACGTTTTTGATTCAACCAACGAATGCGGTATGCATTTTTTACCGTTTCACCTAACTGATCCAGCAAATTATAGTTCGCATAGGCACCTATAACTGCCCCTATACCTGGGACAAGCTGAAGCATTTTCACAAAATCAATAAAATCACGATATTCCTGCTGTAATATTCTCCAATCAACATCCTCTAAATCGTTTTTCACCTGATCCCAATTCTCAATCGTTTGTAAAACAAGCTTTCGGTGATCATCACTAGAAAAGGCTAATTGGAATACATATAAAATAAACAAACGCTCATCATATTTCTTTACATCATATCCATAAAGTGAAGCAGCCTCAAATAAAAATTTCATTTTTATCGAAAGCAGCAAAGGAAAATCTGCTAATCCTAGTAAAATCCCCCCCGCTCCTGTTCCTGCACCTTCTACAGCTGCAACCTTTCGAAATTTATTTAAACTTTCCTCTATTAATTTTTCCTTTTCCTCTAAAGAGAAATTGGTGGTGTCCTTCTCTTTTGTTAAATATTCTGAGCCAAAAAGCGTAGCTTGCACCATTTTCTTAATACTTTCAGTTATTACTTGGTGTGCTTTTTCTGGAATGATATTATTTACTTTTCCTTGTGCCCTCTTCGTTAATCGATTGACGATCCCCGATTTTCTCATTAATTTACGTTTCCAGTAATCTACATCACTTTTTATTTGTTGTTCACTTGTCATTTGTGTGCTCCTTATTTCTCATTTTTATATACTACGATTTTAAGGAGGGGAAGTTTCACATACTCCGACTCATTTTCCGAAGCCTAATTGGAACATATGATTTTGCAAAAATGACAGAAAACAGGATACCAACCAAACATACAATTAGCCCGTTTAGCCATGATTGACTAAAAAGAACGATGACTCCGAAAAAGAGAGACTGAATGAAAATAGAAATTGTTAAAATGGTTAAAAATGATTTTTCCTTTAATGTTCGATCTACCGGGTAAAGATACTGCCAAATTTTCAATTCATGATAATTCACCATAGGTATTAGCTGAAAGCCTGTTAAGTAAAGAAATAAAATCGATATTCCAATCGACAAATAGATTTGGTTACTAAAATATAGTAGTATCCCACCAATGATGGATAATCTCATGTATAATCCAAAGAATTCACTTGAACGAATCAACGTTCTGGCAAATAGAAATGTGTATGTGTTTTTCTGATTGTATGGAATAAATTGGAATATCCCATCTAACCATTTTCTTCGTTTAATCTGACCTTTTAGTTTCGGAACATCTGTAAATAGATTTGCAAACCGATAAAATGTACTTAATCTTTTATGTTCCTTATCAATTAATACATCCCATTTTAAAGTTTTCCCTTTTACTGACTGATGATAAAAAACAAATAATGCTAAATAAAGAATAATAAACAATCCATAAATCCACGGATTCGCTCTTTCGATAATAAAATAAATAAAGCAAATATTTAATACGAAACGAATCAACCAATCAATAATGGCTGCTCTTTGATCCTGAATTTTCAACATATCCCATTGTAAGTAGAGGTTCCATACCTTCAATATAAATAGAACAATAAGGATATAAAGAAAAGATTGAAATCCATTACCGCTTGCTTGTACATACATAGGCATACAGACAGCGAGTAGCATAAGTAATAGATAGGCTTGTATGACAAAACTAAATAAAATTGATTTGCGGAAATAAGACGTCATTTTCATTTCTATCGGCAATAAGTATACTTTATCTGCTTCTTTTAATAACGTATAAATAGGACTCATCGTTAGGAAAAGGCCAAGCAAGATCCCCATAACTACACCGATAGGAAAATTCTCATCCAATGTTTTTACCCATCCGTTATAATAATAGGCACCCGCACCTAAAGCAAAAATAGCTACAAACAATAAATGATCATTAAATATATATTTTAAATACTTTCTTAACTCATGAATATATAGTTGGACTCGTTCTTTCCATAAACCCTCAATCTGTTTCATCGTTATCTTCCTTCGTTAACTGAATATAAATATCATCTAATGTAGCACCAGGCATATTAAATTCATCTTGAAGTTCTTTCAACGTTCCTTTTGCTCGAATATGTCCATTATGTAAAATAATAAAACCATCACAGTATCTTTCAGCTGTAGCAAGAATATGGGTAGAGATTAGAATCCCCGCCCCATTCTCTTTCATCTTCTTCATTAAATCCAATAAGGATTGAATTCCTAAGGGATCTAAACCGACAAATGGTTCATCTATAATATACAAATCAGGTTCCACTAAAAAAGCGGACATAATCATTACTTTTTGTTTCATCCCTTTTGAAAAATGGGCAGGAAACCAACTTAGTTTTTTTTCTAAACGAAACTCCTTTAACAATGGAGTAATCCTTGTTTGAAATGTTTCTTGATTTATTCCGTATGCCATTGCAGTGAGCTTCAGGTGCTCGTCCAATGTTAACTCATCATAAAGAATTGGGGATTCAGGGATATAAGAAAATTGTTTTCTATACTCATCAGGACCTTTTTTAAGTTCAAGATCATTGATATGAATCTTACCTTTTTTTGGTTCCATCAATCCAATAATATGCTTGATTGTAGTGCTTTTTCCGGCCCCATTTAAGCCAATTAAACCAATCATTTGATTTTTTTCAATCGTAAATGAAACATCTTTTAAGACAGGTTTTTTAGTATAACCACCAGTTAGATTTTGTACCTCTAGTAACGACATATCTATACGTCCTTTCCTTTTCTCAATATTCGTAGTCCACATCATAAAAAACGTAAAAATTCATGAATACTATTTTCTATATTGTACATGATAATAAGCGAAGGGGTTAACAAACGCAATTAATCGGGGTGGTTATTAAAGACCAAAACCGTAAAAGCGAATAGGGCAGGTCTAGGATATGGCAACAACGTTACAAATACACTTATCATAAATGAGGTGTTTGTCGAAGATCACTTACTGTTTTAAACGTTGAATAAATGTTAAAACAATAAGGGGATGATCGCGTTGAACAAAGGTCATTTACTCCGTTAAATTTGAAATAACACTCTTATCATAAATGAGGTGTTTATCAAAGGCAGACCATTGATTTTATAAACCCTTAATGTGTACCCCCTTCAATTGGGACGGGATTTCATCGGAATTCCCCGTCCCTTTTCTTTTATCTGTCCAGCACGAGAAGCAGACCAAAGCGCTTATGCTTTTCTTGTTCCATTATTAGCCATTATAAGATATACTAAATAAAAATTGAAAGGTGGGATAGTATGAGTGATTGTATTTTCTGTAAAATTATAAATGGTGAAATTCCATCCGCAAAAGTATTTGAAAATGAACATGTCCTTGCTTTTCTTGATATTAGTCAAGTAACAAAGGGTCATACATTAATCATTCCAAAGATACATAAAGAAAACGTTTTTGAATTGACTCCAGAAATCGCCAAGAATATTTTTGAAGTGGCTCCTACGATTGCAAATGCCTTAAAAGCTGAATTTAATCCGATAGGTATGAATCTTGTCAATAATAATGGTGAACATGCTGGCCAATCCGTCTTTCACTTTCATTTACACCTAATCCCACGTTATGGAAAAGGTGATGGCTTTGGTGCCGTTTGGAAAAATAATCAAAGTGAATACACACAAGATGATTATAAAAAAATCGCAGAAGCAATATCCAAAAATATTCAATAAATGTTTAAGATAATCCTGCTATTTAGGCAGGATTTTTTATGTCATTATTAACAATATAACAAATAATAATAAAGAGATAATCCCACCACTGCCTAAAAACACAATCCTCTGTTTTAAAATTTTTTTAGGCGGATAGACCCCCGGTCTTTGGTAATTTAAAACATTATAAATTGATCCTATCAAAAAGAAAATACATATAAGGAGGAGGCAAAAAATGATTCCACTCAATATCCACACCTCTTTCTCCATTTGGATTGAACAATTCCCTCGTTGATTCATTATATTTTTAAAATACTTCACACGATAAAAATATGCAAAATAAGCGAACTTCATGATTCTTAATTCCAATAAAATGTTAATAAAGTAGTTAATTTCAGTGCATTTTTTTAAAAATTGTACTATAATTTAAATATTCATGCAGGATTTTGCAAATTATTGTAGAAAAATAGATTATGGGGTATGCAAAAAATTCTTAATAATCACTTTATATTATAAAATGGGGTGTGGTCATGAACAAAAAAATGTTTGCTTACGGGATAATAGTAGGAGGAATTGCCGGTACTCTTTCAGCCTTATTAACAACTCCTACATCAGGTAAAGAATTAAGAAAACAACTATCCGATTCAAAAAACGATTGGATGTCATCTGCAAAAGATATAACAAAAAATGTACATGAGCTAAAAAACTCAATCCATGTATTATCATCGGAAGGTAAAGATATCGCAATCAAATTCGTCTCCGATATTAAATCCGCGATTTCCGATTGGCAAAATAATATTGAAGAAAATAAAGAAAGTATTTTTCATGAAGTACAAGCATTGAAAGATTCAATTGAGGAATTAGAGTCAAAAATCCAAGAACGGCCAAGCTCCCGCTAATTCCAAAGTGAACTTTTCCGAGACAAAATTTTTGTCTAAAAATTTTGTTAATTTACATCTTTATTAATCTTTATTTTATTGGCATAATAAATATATATATATATAAAGTGGGTGAAGTAATGACAGAGAGTCCTTATTCAATAAAGGAAGCCTTGCTGTTCAGTCAAAGAATTACGCAAATTAGCAAAGCGATTTGGAAAATGATTGAGAAGGATTGGCAGCAATGGATAAAACCATATGATTTGAACATTAATGAACATCATATTCTTTGGATTGCCTATCATCTAAAGGGGGCATCCATATCGGATGTAGCAAAATTTGGAGTAATGCATGTTTCAACAGCTTTTAATTTTTCAAAAAAATTAGAAGAACGGGAATTACTGGAGTTTTCTAAGAAGGAAAATGATAAAAGAAACACCTACATTCAATTAACAAAAAAAGGGGAAACTTTATTACTTGATTCGATGGAATCATTTAATCCTTCAAATAGCGTTGTATTAAATGGTGCATTGCCAATTAAAAATTTGTATGGAAAATTTCCTGAATTTATCGAATTAATGGCCATTATTCGTAATATATATGGGGAAGATTTTATGGAAATATTCGAAACTTCCTTTCATAATATAGAAACAGAATTTATTGAAGAAAACGGAAATGTTAAAAAGCTTCCAACAGAGAGTGAAAGCTTGAGTAATTTTTAAGATAAATTTTTATTTAGGATTTCCATAAGCTCTGGAAAAATATTTTGTTTTAAACAGGCTTGGATGACTTGTTCAGGATCTAACTTGGGATGAAGCTCATCTTTAAACTTTTTGAAAAGTGGGGAAAAAAAGACGAATTTATCAGCCTTTTGTTCTTCACTTTCTTTAGTTAATGTTTTACAGAGTCTATAGAAATCCTCCACATCTTTTTCTTGTAGATGGTTTTCAATAACGATTCGATAAAAATCATATTGATTTTCAGCAATCATTTTTAATAGTAATTTTTGGTGAAACTCTATACGCTCAAGCCTTTGTTCCATTGATTCCATATCATTTCACCTCATTTAGTTCTTTTCGATGACTATACCGTTTGTATTTTCCGTTATCATTAGCTTGTATCAGTATAATACCATTTTTCCCCTGTCATATTCATCTCATTGGGGAATAAAAATAGATGGTTTTTTATTTTAAACCTTTAAACACTTATCTAACGCTTTAATTACTATTTTCCAAAAGTAAATTACCATTTATTTGATTCTGATATCTCTTAAAATAGCTATCTTTTTAATTTAAAATTTGGTATCTTAAGCATAAACATTTAGGAAACACAGGAGGGATTGATAGTGATCTCCATTTTTATTCTATTTGCGATCATTATTGTTTATCTAATAAACAATATGACTAATTCACTTTGTATACAAAAAGAGATCCCGGAAGAGAGACAACCAAAGGTATTTAGAACCATTAATATACTTGTTACTATTTTACTTCTTTCTTCATATGTAGAGATTTTGTATACATAAGAAATAAACCGAGGAGTTTCAACTCCTTATATGACAACGTACGGAAATACATTTACGTAATATTTTTTAATGAAAAAGGTTATCTTAGAATGATTTATTTTACATCTAAGATAACCTTTTTTCAATTAATCATTTAACATGCCTCTCCTGGGAACCTATAATGGGTTTTTGGAATATTTTATAGAATATTAAGGAGGCCTATCTGACCTCATTGCATTCTATCCCAAAAGAGATGCTGTCGTGCCGCAATAGTGTGTTTCCATTCCCCTCGGGGTAATTTCTACAATCTACTACCTTTATTGGATAGTTTCCATCTCTTTAAATTATAAGACAAAGGCAACTTCCATTTGTAGCCAACCGCAAACATACGTGTTGTGACAACAATAATAACAATAAAAGTGAGTTGGACAGGATTTGTCCAATTTAACCAAATACAGATTGCACAGATTATTGTTAAAACAGCGTGTATTTCTTCTTTTAATGCCAATGGTTTACGACAAACTAATAAATCTCGAATCATTCCTCCTCCTACTCCGGTAAACATGGATGCTAAAATCGTTATCCCTAAATTATCGTACACTTTTACTGCTGCTAATGCCCCTTGAATGGCAAACGAAGCAAGCCCAATAGAGTCAAAAAAAAGCCCCCATCGTTTTCGATGCCGGATCCATTTCATTGGCAAAAATATAATAATAGTTAATGTCACTAAAACCGTTAAAATCGTTAAATGATTCCATATTTGTGAAAGTGGGATTCCGATAATTAGATTACGGATTACCGCTCCACCAAATGAAGTTGTTAATCCCAACACATAAATTCCTATAAATGAGTACCTAGCTGCAAGTGCGACCAAGGCACCACTAACAGCATAGGAAATAATTCCGATGACGTATAAAACAAGCCAAGACAAAACCAAAAACCTCCTATCGAATAATTGTTGTATTGAAATGATAAGCCATATATTTTTTCATTTTATTGAAACCAAAAAAACCGCCATAAAATAGAATCTGTAATTTCCATACAGATTCTATTTTATGGCGGGCTAATAACTAAACAGTTGTATCTGCCAATTATCCGTCACACCACCTTCAATGAAAATACAGGAGGTTAGGGCATTATTGTTACCCAACATCAATGATCTTTTCTTATTGCGTTTCGATTTAATTATTCAAATAATAGATTATTATTATCAATTAATAGGTTTGTCAAATACATAAACGGTCATTGCAGTATCAGTCTCTAAATCAATGTCCGTAAAGATGTTCACAATTTTCGCCTCTGTTAACTCCTCAAACTTTTTCATAACCACAGGATCCTTATAAATTTGCTTTACTAATTTAGTTCGTGCTTCATGAACAACTCGTTGTCCTTCTGTCGAGCTAATCATAAAATGTTCCACATTCGTTAGATTTCCTTTCATCTCACTAATAACCCAATTACCTACAAAACGGGTAGTAATTTCTCTAGGTCCATTCCCAACATACTCTTTGCGTACTTCACGAAGCAACATATTGAATTGATGTTCCATATTTTTTTCATTTCATTTCTCCTATCTGTCCTTCACTCATTTTATTTTCCGCGATAAATATGATGATGACGTGGCTTATTGTCAGTAAAAATCGCTAATGTTTTGGTTCCCCTTTGTTTACTATAATAAATCAAAATGCGGCCGCTATTCTAATGTATAAAAGATATCGTAACGGGAAATGGGTAATCAAAAAGCCCGCCATAAAATAGAGTGTATAATGAAATACACGTCCTATTTTATGGTGGGCTAATAACTTAGCAGTATTATCCTACTAGTAATCCTTCTCACCACATTTAACAAAAAAACATAATGTTAAAGGCAATTTATCATTACCTAACATCATTAATCTTTTCTTATTTACAATATATTTTTATTATAATATTTTACCGTACCCCTAACAAGCTTTATTAGGATTTTGAATAATAAAAGACTTTATTCTTGTTTCATTATTTCTCGCGAATGATAATTTCACCATTAACTAAATCTGCGACCAAGTCTTTGGCTTCCAAATGATCCAAATAGAAGTCAGTAACCTTGTCACGAATCTGTTGTTCAATCACACGACGCAATGGCCGTGCGCCCATGGCTTCATCATAGCCCTCTTCAATTAAATAAGCTTTAGCTTCATCACTGACCTCTAACGTCAACTCTTTCTTAGCCAACGTTTTGTTGACATCGGTAATCATTAAGTCAACAATTTGCTCTAGATCGCCCTTAGTCAAATGGCTAAACTCAACGATCGCATTGAAACGATTTAAGAATTCCGGACGGAAGAAAGGAGCCAGTTTGTCCATTAACGGCTTGTCCTTGGCTTCATCACCGAGCAATCTCTCATTTCCGAAACCGGCATTCGATGTCGCGATAATTACCGTATTCTTGAAGTTCACGACGTTACCTTGTCCGTCAGTCAAACGACCATCATCCATCACTTGCAATAAAAGCGTCAAAACTTGCGGATCCGCCTTTTCGATTTCATCGAGCAAAACAATCGAGTACGGATTTCGGCGTACACGTTCGGTCAACGTGTTGCTGTTGTCGTCATAACCAACGTAACCCGCAGTCGTTCCAATTAATTTTGAAACCGCTATGCGATCCGAATATTCACTCATGTCCAGTCGGATAACCGCATCTTTATTACCAAACATATCGAATGCTAATTGCTTAGCAAGCTCGGTTTTACCAGTACCGGTTGGACCAACAAATAAGAAACTCCCGATTGGCCGATTGCCTTCATCAAAACCTGCTCGATTCCGGCGAATCGCCCGGCTAACAGCTTCAACTGCTTCATCTTGGCCAATCACGCGCCCCTTCAATCGTTCACCAATCGTTTTCAAGCGTTCAATATCTGATGCTCCCATTTGCGAAACGGGAATACCAGTAAGGCGTTCTACACTTTCCGCTACATCGTTGACAGTTGCCACAACTTCTTCTGGTGGCTTTTCACCAGCGGTGATTTTACTTTCAAGATCATTCATTTTATTCTTTAATGCCAGCGCCTTTTCATAGTCTTCTTCACTAACTGCCTTGTCACGCTCGGATTTTACTGTTTTTAATTCAGCTTCTAAACTAACTACGTCACTCATTGGGTGTTTTGCCGACAAATGCGCCGCTGTCATATCGATTAAATCAATCGCCTTATCTGGCAATGAACGTTGCGGGATGTATTGAATGGAATAGTCCACAGCTGCTTTTAAAACATTATCCGGCATCTTGACGTTATGATGTTCTTCGTAAAGCTTGCGAATACCCTTTAAGATTTCAAAAGTATCTTCTGCACTTGGCGCATTCACTGTTACTTCATTGAAACGCCGCGCCAACGCCGAATTTTTCAAAATTGTGTTGCGGTATTCATCTTGTGTTGTTGCCCCAATTACGGTTAATTCACCACGACTCAACGCTGGTTTTAAAATATCCGCCAAGCCCTTAGAACCACTATCGCCACCGGTTGAGCCTGCGCCGATCATTTGGTGAATCTCATCAAAGAAGATAATCACATTCCCGGCCGCTTTGACATCGTCCACAAGTTTTTGTACGTTTTCTTCAAATGCACCGCGGAATTGTGTTCCCGCTTCTAAATTAGACAAATCAATTGAGTAAATTTCTTTGTTTTTAATGGCGGCGGGCACGTCACCATTGACAATCGCTTGCGCCAAACCTTCCACAACAGCTGTTTTACCAACACCTGCATCACCGACTAACACCGGATTATTCTTAATTCGACGACTTAATATTTCCGCCGTTTCTTGAATCTCCGCATTGCGGCCAATAACTGGATCAAGTAAACCTTCTCGCGCTTCTTGTGTCAAATTCCGGCCCAACTTAGCCAAAATACCATCTTGTTTAAGTTGACCATTTTGAGCTGGTAATGTTTGGTCACCCTGATTGCCCGGTAATTGTCCCGTTTGGCGATAATAAGCAAATTCTTCCGGGGTGACTTCACGACCGTTAATCAGATAACGACGCTCTGAGTTCACCCCATTCATCCCTTGCATCATTTTATTAAAAATTTCATGCATATCCGAATTAAATCCGAATGGATCACGATAATTTGCCATATTTGTTCACCTTCCCATGGATTGAAGTTTATTATCAAATTTAGTCTTTTTTACTTGACTAATTTTGACCGGTTTTAATTTTGCTCTTATCTATATAATAGACTTCTTTTGACCAATACAAACATTTCCCTTTTCCTTCAAAATTTAAATCACTTCGTAAATGTAAGGAATGGAACTTTAATGGGTTAATCCTTTAATCCTTCAATCCTTCTCCTAGTCCTTTCAAAAAGTTGATTCCAAACCCCATTGCACGGTTAACATCAGGATCTTTCATTATTTTAATTAGATCAAAAATAGTTACTCTTTTGTTTAATTGAAGTCCTTCCTCCGCTTTTTGAAGGCCTTTAGACAACCCTCCCATCATTTTTTTCATCATTTCGGGATCAAGTTCCGTTAACATGCCAGCTGCGGCCATTGCATTATTAAGTGCATTTGTTACAGGCGGTCGCAACATTTGTCCTACGGCTATTTTTGCCACTTCTTCTTTAGCTTCAACAAGATTATTGATGGCACCAAGAATTCCACTGACATGGAGTTCTTGGAGGAGTTGAATCGTTTCTTTTATCCCATCGGTATTTTGAGATAAGTCTTTTAAAATTTTTTCAAGTAACTGATCTTGTTTTTCTTTCTCGGTCAGAATGGGTTCATCTATCTTCGTAATTGGCTTTGCCATTATTTGTACCCTCCTGGTATATTCACGTCAGCAATTGCTTCGTAATCTTCACGTGCCCATTTACGTTCCACTTGAACACCTAGTTGTGGATTACGTGTTGCATATCTAGGATTATACATTGGAAGTGGTCTTTTTCCTTTTGCTTGAATTAACTCCATTTTTACTTTTGTTTCTTTATAGGCTGGGGTTTGGGTCCGAACATCCCCAACACTTCCGGTTAAAAGATTAACCGCATTTTCATGGCTTACCGAGTGCATAGGAACATACAATTCTTTTCCTTGGACTCGATCGGTTACAACTGCACGAAGCTTAATCGCACCATATGGAGAAACAAGCCGTACTAGAGAACCGTCCTCAACCTTTCGTTCTAGGGCAAGTTCAGGTGAAACTTCTACGAAAACTTCGGGCAATTTGTATTGAAGACCTTGCGACTTATTTGTCATATTACCTACATGGAATTGTTCCAAAAGTCGTCCGTTGTTTAACGTTAGGTCAAAGTCTTGTGTAAATTCTACAGGTGGAACATATTCCGTAAGTGAAAAGCGAGCCTTCCCATCCGGAAAGTTAAAGCGTTCTGTATATAGAAGCGGCTCATCTGTTCCATCTTTTTGCACCGGCCATATTAAACTATTCCATCCTTCAAGCCTTTCGTATGATACCCCTGCAAATGTCGGACAAAGATCAGCAATTTCGTCCATAATTTCACTTGGATGTTTATAGTTCCAATCGTATCCCATATATTTAGCAATTTGCCCTATAATCCACCAGTCCGGTTTTGATTCTCCTAATGGATCTAGCACTTGATACAAGCGTTGAATTCGGCGTTCCGTATTGGTGAACGTTCCGTCTTTTTCAAGGGACGGGGCAGCCGGTAGTACAACATCTGCGAATTGGGCTGTTTTTGTTAAGAAAACATCTTGTACAACAAAGAATTCTAACTTGCTAAGGGTTTCATGCACATGATTTGCGTTTGAATCCACCCATGCCATGTCCTCTCCCATAAGATACATAGCTTTTAGTTTTCCCTCTTCCACTGCCTCTAGCATATCAATGTTCGTAAATCCTGGTTTCTCAGAAATTTTTACGCCATAAGCTTTTTCAAAATTAGCACGTGCCGTATCGTCTGTTAATCGCTGGTTGCCTGCCAGCCATTGTGGCAACGTACCCATATCACATGAACCTTGTACATTGTTGTGACCACGAAGCGGAAATGCCCCTGCTCCATTACGACCGAAATTACCTGATACCAACAAAAGGTTAGCAATAGCACCAGACGTATGGGAACCCGCGATATTTTGGGTAACACCCATCCCCCATAAAATACATGTTCCATCTGCTTCATGGATCATTTGAGCCGTTTTAATTAGTTGTTCTTTTGGAAGACCGGTCACTTCAACTGCGTAGTCAAGTGTATATTTCTTAAGAACTGACATGTATTCTTTAAAGTTACTTACACGAGCTTTAATGAAATCTTCATTGTGCCAACCTTGGTCAATCATATATTTTGCAACGGCAGTTATCCAAACAAAGTCCGTTCCTTGTTTAGGATGTAAAAATAAATCGGAACGCTCCGCTAGTTCATGCTTACGAAGGTCAGATACAATCAATTTTTGTCCACGTAATTTCTTTGCTCGCTTTACTCTTGTCGCTAAAACGGGATGTCCTTCAGTTGGATTGGCACCAACCGTGATAACAAGTCCCGCGTTTTCAATATCCCGAATGGTACCTGAATCTCCTCCATATCCAACGGTTACCAGTAATCCATCTGAAGCTGGGGATTGACAGTAGCGGGAACAGTTATCCACATTGTTCGTTCCAAATACTTGACGAGCCAATTTTTGCATAAGGTAAGCCTCTTCGTTTGTTGTCTTTGACGAACTTACAAACCCAAGTGCATCCCCTCCATACGTTTCTTTAATGGATCCCATTTTTTCCGAAATTAATGTAAATGCTTCATCCCAAGTTGCGGGAACAAATGCTTCCCCTTTTCGGATTAAAGGAGTAGTAAGGCGTTGCTCACTATTTATAAAATCCCAGCCGAATTTCCCTTTCACACATGTAGAGACACTATTTACAGGACTATTTTCAGTTGGTTCTACTTTTAAGATCTTACGTCCTTTTGTCCATACCTCAAACGAACAGCCCACACCGCAAAAAGTACAAACTGTTTTTGTTTTTTTCGTTCGTTTATCACGAGCTGCTGCTTCCACCTCCGATAAGGCAAAAATGGTTTTATAATCGGGTTCGACCTCTTTTATGAGATCAACCATAGGGTTTAATAAGTCATTCGGAATTGCGGTCATAAGCCCTGCTTCACCTAACATCGATTTTTCCATTAATGCATTACATGGACAAACTGTGGCACACTGTCCGCAGGATACGCAAGAGGATTCATTGATAGACTTCCCATCATCCCACACGACACGCGGAATTTCACGGTCCCAATCGATGGATAAGGTTTCATTCACTTGTAAATCTTGACATACTTCTACACAACGTCCGCAAAGGATACATTGATCGGGATCGTATCTGTAAAAAGGATGTGACATATCAACCTCATATCCTTTTTTCCGAAATGGACGAGTTTGGTGTTCAATTTCTAATTGCTCTGCGGTATTATGAACACGACAATTCCCATTGTTATTATCACAAACTGTACAATACAGTAAATGATTTTCTAAAATGCGGTCCATTGCTTCTGTTTGAGCATTTTTGGCTCTATTTGAAGAGGTTAAAATATTCATGCCTTCTTCGAATTCTGTTGAGCAAGCTCTCAAAATTTTCCCGTCTACTTCACACATACAAGTATCACACGTTTGAATGGGACCCAAAACCTCCGAATAACAGATATGTGGATGATCTACCTCTTGTTCCAAAAGATAATCAAGAATTCGAGTCCCTCCTTCTACTTCATGTTGCTTTCCATTAATTATTACTTGGACTTTTCCTCCCATTTTTAATTCTCCTCTTTTTTAAAGTCAAAAAACCCGCCATAAAATAGAGCGTGCAAATAAATACACGTTCTATTTTATGGCGGGCTAATAACTAAGCAGTTTTATCCTACTAGTAATCCATCTCACCATTTACAATGAAAAAACAGGAAATTAAGGCAATTTCTTTATTACCCAACATCAATATTTTCTCATATTTCAGTTTATAAGTTTATTATAATACTTTACACATTTTACCTCAACAGCAAATTTCTTTGATACTGCAATAATTATAGTAAAATTACATAACAAAAATCGTTCTTATTACCCCCCACTTACTGGGGGGATAAATGCAATAATATCTTGATCTTTTATAATTTCATCATCTGTTACAAAGCTTTCATTGATAGCTGTCATAACTTGATTGAAAGATGAAAGAGAATAGTTATTAAGAAGATATTGTTTCAGTTGATAGATAGTTATATTTTCCATATCAATGTTTAATTTATCGGATCCAATCTCTTCACGTATTCCTGCAAAAAATAAAACCGTAATCACTTACTATTCCTCCTCGTCCGGTTTCCCCTCCGGATATTTAGTAGTCTCTAATTGATCTCCCATCCACATTGTTCCGTCTTCCCAAAATTCCTTTTTCCAAATAGGCACAATTTGTTTGATTCGTTCAATCGCATATTCATTTGCTCGGTATGCAGTTTTACGATGTGGTGAGGATACCGCGATTACTACAGCAATATCTGTTATTTCTAGCTTACCTATTCTATGTGTTATGGCAACACATGTATCTGGCCATTTCCCCTTGATTTCTTCACCTATTTGACTTAGCATTTTTACTGCCATTGATTCGTATGCTTGATACTCAAGAGATAATGTTCTCTTTCCTTTTGTAAATTCTCTTACAGTCCCGACAAAGAGTGTAATAGCACCTGCTTCTCTTCTGGAAACCTGATTCGATACTTCCTCTACAGATATCGTGTCGTGTACAATTTTAAATAAATCTTGTTGCACCTTTTTTCACCGCTTCTTCTATTAAAAAGTTTATATAATGTTTTTAATATATTAGGATTTTGACATCGGAAAAAATAGCCATCTATTCCATCGTAATAGGGATACGTTTTGTTCCCATAATTCTTATTAATTTTTAGCCTAGCAGGCGGTAATAAAGATTTTTAGCACGCTCAATATTGTTGGTTCCATGAATAAAGACACGCCCGTCTGTAAATATAACCATTCGATAGTCTTGAAGCTGACAACTTATTAAATATGGATTCTTGGTTACGGGACCGTAAACCTTTAGCGAATTCTCCAACTGGTCAAAATTATATTCAATCATTTTAGCTGGCCTAATTTGTACCGTATTTCGTCCACATACTACTTCTGCCTTTGTCTGATTTTCATAAGTTAAATACGGATAGGATTGGTCCATTCCACAGGATGGGCAACTTTCAGTTTTTATTTTGTCAATCTTAATAGAGTAGTATTGATTACTCCAAACATCAAAAGTCAAAAAAGTATTTCTTACTGTTGAAAAATCCTCTACAAGAATTTTGAATGCTTCCGTTACTTGATAGGCAGAAACAATTTGAACGGCTGGGCTAATAATCCCCGCCGTATCACAAGTTGCTCCTCCAGCGGGAATTTTTTTCAGAATACAATTCAAACATGGTGTTTTTCCGGGTATAACTGTATAAGTGGCTCCATAACTTCCTACACAAGAACCATAAATCCATGGAATGTTATATTTATTTGAAAGATCATTTAAAATAAATCGAATATCAAAATTATCTGTGCCATCGATTATAATATCAGTATTAACTAACAATTTCTCTAAATTATCGGCTCTTGCTTCCATTACAAACGCTTCAATTTCAACTTCCGAATTCATTTGTTTCAGATGCTTTTTGGCAGCAATTGCTTTTGGCAATTGATCATTAGCATCTTTTTCAGTATATAGCTGTTGGCGTTGCAAATTGCTCCATTCAACATAATCACGATCAATAATCGTTAACTTTCCGATACCTGCTCTTACTAAAGCTTCAGCACAAGCACTGCCTAGTGCTCCAGCACCTACGATTAGTACATGCTTACTCCTGATTTTTTCTTGCCCTTCAATACCTATTTGTTTGAATAGCTGTTGCCGTGAATAACGATCAGTCAATGAACTCTCTTCCTTCCTAACACAATATTACCGGACCTTATAAAGTTAGCCATGAATTAACCTTTGTTTTAACCGCCAATATGTGACATTTCCACTTTTGTTCGGTTGTTTGAATGACCATTTGCTCTTTCATCGGAATAACGGTCACCACGATGGTTCCAAATATCGGTGATTTTCTTAGTAATTGCGTCATCTGATTCCCCAGAGCGTAGTAAATGCCGAAGATCAAAGCCTTTTGAGGAAAATAAACAAGTATATAATTTACCTTCAGCAGACACTCGTGCCCTTGAACAAGTTGAACAAAAAGAATCGGTTACAGAAGAAATAATCCCAATTTCTTGGTCACTACCAATATAACGGTACCTAGTGGCTACCTCTCCCACATAATTTGGCTTAATTTGTTCAAGTGGCATGATTTTTTCAATTAGATCTAAAATCTCTTGTTTAGTCATGACTTCTTCCATTCTCCAACCATTTGAATTTCCCACATCCATGTATTCGATAAAGCGGAGAGTATGTTTCTGTTCTTTAAAATATTTTGCCATAGGTATGATATCTTGATCGTTTTTCCCTTTTTGAACAACCATATTTACTTTAACTTTTAATCCCACATTAGATGCCGCCTCAATGCCTTCTAACACCCTTGCCACATTGCTTTTATTTCCATTTAATTGGTTGAAGCGTTGGTCATCTAGAGAATCAAGGCTAACCGTCACTCTTCTTAACCCGGCGTTAAACAACGCGGGTGAAAATTTTTTTAAAAGAGACCCATTCGTCGTAATGCCAATATCCTCCACTTCTTTAATTTCCTTTAACCGACGAATTAATTCAGGAAGATCCTTGCGTAACAGTGGTTCACCTCCAGTAATACGTATCTTTTTGGTGCCTAAGGCAGCAAATATTCGTGCTAACCGTTCCATTTCATCAAAAGACAGAATTTTATCGGAGGATAAAAAAGGATATCCCGGACCAAATATTTCTTCCGGCATGCAATAACGACAACGAAAATTACAACGATCAGTCACAGATAAACGAAGATCTCTCAAAGGGCGTTGTAATTTATCCAGTATAATATTTTCCATATTTCCCTCTTCCTTTACTAGTAGATATCAATAATATTAAATTTCTTTTATTTCTTACCGTTTTTGAATTCGTTCCGGACATGTGTAAATATTAAAAGATTGATTCCTTATAAAACCTACTGTTGTAATCCCTAGATTTTCTGCCAGTTCCAGCGCTAATTCAGTAGGAGCGGATTTTGAAAGAACAATCTCACAACCGATTTTTGCAACTTTCAATAAAATTTCCGAAGATATGCGTCCGCTAAAAACAATGATTTTATTTCCAATCGGGATGTTATTTCTCAAACAATATCCGTATATTTTATCCAAGGCATTATGTCTTCCAATGTCCATCCGACTTAGCTTAAAACCATTTACATCACATAGGGCAGCATTATGAACTCCCCCTGTGTCTCGGAAAGTAGTAGCTGTGTCCTGTAAACTATTCATCAAACGAAGGCAGTCATCTGGAGAAATTTTCACTCGGATTTCATTCATTTTCTTAGCGGTTAGGGCATCGTTAGCGAAGACGAAACCTTGCCTGCTCATTCCACAACAGGATGTTATATAACGTTTATTCTGCAGATTTTGAAAATAAGGATTCAATTTATCTATTTTCACATGTACATATCCTTCTATTTCTTGAACCCAAATTTCCTTGATATCTTCGTATCTCCGCATAATTCCTTCGGAAGCTAAGTAACCGATAACCATATCCTCAATGTACTCCGGTGTGCAAACCATTGTAACCAATTCTTGTTCATTAACTTTTACCGTAACGGGAAATTCCGTAACAATAATATCCTCAGCGTCTTTAATATGTTCGTTTAAAAACTTTAGAATCCTTCTTTTCATTACCACTGGTTGCATACGGTCCCCACCTTTAAATTATATTTTTATAAAGTACTCGTATGTTCACTTTAAAAAAAACTAAAAGCCCATCATAAAATAAAATGTGTACAACTATACACAGTCTATTTTATGATGGGCTAATTACAAAGCAGTATTATCTGCCAGCGATCCATCTCATCACGTAATAAATAAAAAACATGATATTAAGGCAACTTGTAATTACCAAACACCAATGATTTTTTATACTATTATTATAATACTTTAAATGGCTACCCTCAAGTAAATATTCGTAAATTCTCTATTGTTCATATAAATAACTAAGTCGATCCCTGACTCTTGCAAAGTTATTTACCATATTTTCACGTACAATCATTTGTGTACATTTACCTAATTCAAAACAGTACGCAGTTTAGCTTGTGAATAATAATAAAAATCAGGTTCGCCTCGAACCTGATTTTTTTCCACTAATATATCCAAGATGCACCGATTATAATGAGCAATATAAATAATACAACAAGTAACGCAAATCCGCTTCCGTATGCTGCACCACCCATAATAGTCACCTCCCTAACAGAAATAATATATTCTATTCATTTTTAGTTTCGATGTTAATCTGGACTGTCTAATTTAACAAATAAATGCTGCACCTACAATCACCAAAAGAATGAACAATACAACGATTAAGGCAAATCCGCCTCCATAAGCAAATCCCATTTTAAATACCTCCTTTTTTTCTTTTCAATATATCCTATGTACAAACGACTAATGTTGACTAGAGCAAATGCCTAGATTTTCATAAGTGATTTCACACTTATAATCGAAAGTTAAAATTTGATGAGAATTCCGTAAAAATACCATAAGTCTTCCGTTATTATGTTTCTTTTCGGATAAAATTTATGGTATAGTAAGTTTTGTAAGTTTTTATTGGACGATTAATTAGACAGGGAGTTGTTAATTGATGAAAAAATGGGTATTATCCCTTTCATTAGCAGCGGGTGTTTTAGGACTAGCTGCATGTGGCAACAGTGGAGATGTAGTTGTAAAAACAAAAGCTGGAAATGTAACAAAGGACGAACTGTATGAAGCAATGAAGGATAAAATTGGCGATCAGGTTGTACAACAACTTGTATTTGAAAAAGTTCTTTCTGATAAATACAAGGTTTCAGATAAAGAAGTTGATAAACAAGTAGATCAAGCGAAAAAACAACTTGGTGATCAATTTGAATCTGCACTTCAACAATATGGTTACGCTAACGAAAAAGATTTCAGAAATACAATTAAAGTTGGACTTATGCAGGAAAAAGCTGCAACGAAAGATTTGAAAATTACTGATAAAGATATAAAAGATTATTATGCAAATAATATTAAACCTGATATTAAGGCAAGTCACATTCTTGTAGCTGATGAGAAAACAGCAAATGAAGTTGAGGCTAAACTTAAAAAAGGTGAGAAGTTTGAGGATTTAGCAAAGAAATATTCTACTGATGGAACTGCTCAAAAAGGCGGAGACCTTGGTTGGTTTAATACTGGCAAAATGGACCCAACTTTTGAAGCTGCAGCATATAAATTAAAGGTAAATGAAGTCAGTGAACCTGTAAAGACTCAATTCGGTTATCACATTATTAAGAAAACCGGTGAAAAAGATAAAGCACCACTTGATAATAAAATGAAAAAAGAAATCAAAGAAAAAATTAAAGCATCTAAAGTAGATCAATCAAAAATCGCTGAGATTATGAAGAAAGAAATTAAGGATGCAAAATTAGATATTAAAGACAAAGATTTGAAAAAATCATTTGATAACGTATTAAATGCTAATACGACAGATTCTACATCTAAAAAATAATAAAAAAGGGATCGTCTCCGAATTATCAGAGGCGATCCCTTTTTCTTTATATCTATTTAACCTACTTCTTTTACATTATTTCTTTTTTCTTTTTCGATTTCCATCCGTTCAATATACTCTTCCCCTTCTTTTTCAATCCATTCCTGTTCAAGTTTACGGTCTTCTCTCGATGTTTTAACAGCCATAAAAGCACTAACAGCAATTCCAGCAATGACGAAATAAATCCAAATTGGCAATGACATGTGCTTCTCTCCTTTTCAAGATTGTCCCTTTTTTACAATGTATGTAAAAAGTATGATCAAAATGACTAAATTATCGAGAAATCACAAAAAAAACACGTACGGAGATAAAACTCACATACGTGTTAAATATTTAATTATGAAAACTTGGTTTATAGAATGAACGATTTTCCAAAGCGAAGACTCGCTCGGAGAATTCACCTGGTTTTACTTGGCGAAGTGCTCGGTCCATCATGTTCATTTTCGCATCAAGATTATCAATATAATGAAGAATTTCTGCTTCCTTAATCATCGGTGGTTTTGCACTTCCCCATTCGGGTTTTCCGTGGTGACTCAAAACTAGATGTTTCAATACCATTACCTCTTCACCATGAATGCCTAATTCATCTGCCGCTTTACCAATTTCATTTACCATAATTGTTATGTGTCCTAATAAATTTCCCTCTACCGTATAAGACGTGGAAATTGGACCTGATAATTCTGTTACCTTTCCTAAATCGTGAAGAATAATTCCGGCATAAAGTAAATCACGATCCAAGGAAGGATAAAGACTAGTAATAGCTTTGGCCAAATCTAGCATTGATACGACATGGTAAGCCAACCCGGATACAAATTCATGGTGGTTTTTGGTAGCTGCCGGGTATACGAGGAAATCACTATTAAACTTTTTTAATAAATGTCTAGTGATTCTTTGGATATTTGGGTTCTTCATTTCAAAAATATATTGTGTAATCTTGCTCATCATTTCATCTTGGCTCACGGGTGCTGTCTCGAGAAATTCCGAAATAGAAACACCATCCTGATCCGTTGCGGGACGAATTTGACGAATCCGTAATTGTAAGCGGCCTCGATAATTCTGAATATCCCCCGCCACCTTTACGATCGTTTCAGCCTTATAGGTTTGTGCATCCGATTCTGATACATCCCAAAGCTTCGCTTCTATATCTCCAGTTTTATCTTGTAAGTTTAACGATAAAAATGGCTTCCCATTACTGGCAATTCCTTTAATACTATTTTTTATTAGTAGAAAAAGCTCGATTTGTTCTCCAACATCAAATTGCAAAAGTCCTTTTGTCATTATCGTTATCCCCCATTTTCTTTATCGTTTCTACAACCGTACACTGAATAGTAACAGAAGAAATTACTCATTTTAGTTATTTCATATATTTTTAGTATATCATGTGTCTTATTTTAACATGGAATATCGATATTCCTCATTAAGCACGAATATATTTTTTTGAGGAAATAACTGCAATATATGTTGATGACAGGTAAAATATATTATTTGCGTGTTTTGGCTTCTTTCTAATAAAAGTTGTACAATTCGTTTTGTACGTTCGTTATCAAAGTTAACAAAACCATCATCTATGATCAGCGGAAATGGATATTCATCTTGTAATACTTCCACAAGTGCTAATCGCAACGAAACATACACTTGTTCAGCCGTTGCTTGACTTAATTCATCGGGTTCAAAGGATAATTGATCAACCCTTTCAACCAAGAACCTCCCTGTTGGTGTAAAGAGAAGACGAATATATTCACCATCTGTCAGATAGCTAAGAAATTCTTCCGCCTTTTCCAATACCTTTGGAAAGCGTTCATTTTTCATTCTCTCCATCGTCCGATGAATGATCTTCTTTGCTAGAGCTATTTTTGCCCATTCCTTTGCTTTATCATTAAATATTGATTTCGACCGATAGAACTCGTGCAATTTTTCTGTAAAGGTACCTCCCTCCTCCAACTGTTCGATTTCATACTTTACTTCAGCTAAACGTTTATGAAGGAGTTCTAGTTTTTCATTATTCGATTTTAAACTATTTTCATTGATTAACAACTTTTCCTCAAGATCATTCAAATAAGCAAATTGATTTACCATATTCATATTTTCAATATTGATTTTTTTATTTATCATTTTTAGATTTGCTTGCAAAGATTGATATTCTTCATATTCTTTTCCACGTCTTCGAAAGTCTTCGGTGTTCTCCACTTCTACTTCATGTAAAAGATTATTAATTGCCGTTTCAATAGCAATGTATTCATTTTTCCATTTTAAATACTCGTTTTCCACATCTTCATTTTTATTAATTATTTCTCGATAAATAAGTTTATTTTCCCTTTCTTTTAATAAACTATTTTTGAGTCGGATAATTCCTTCTTCATTTGATAGTCCATCGAACTGAAGGCTACTTAGTTGGTTCTTTAATTCACATTCCCAATTAGCAACTTTGTTAAGTAATTCTGATTTTTGTGATTCTGAACGGTTTAACTGATTATCAAGTATTGCTAGTTCATTTAGTAATTCAAACGCATCTGAAAGATTCTCCGGAGAGAAATCCTTTTGTAAGCCAAGTTGTTCTTTTATCCTTCCCAACGCCTCCTCGGCCATCTTCCAATTCCTTTTCCAAACAGTTATGTTCTGTTCCTTTTCTTGGCAGCGAATCTGCTGATTTTCGATTTCGAGAACAAGCCCTTTCCATCGTTGTCGCAGCTTTTGTTGTTCATCATATAACGTACCCTTATCACCAATTTGATTCATTTCCGCTAAAATCTTTTCCGCTTTTACTAATACATGATTTTCTTGGTTCATGTTATGTTCGCTCATCTTTTTGTGATTGATCCAACTAGAGAAACTGAGGATTATGATACCAATTAATGCACCAGTCATATATACAAATTGATGTGTTGTAACGCTCCATACAAAAAATCCTATAAATAATAAATAAAAAAGAATAGTTGGAAGGTAATTATCTTTTTGTTTCGATCCTTTTGACAGGTTAATAAACTTCACCTGATCTTGAAGATGCTTATAATCATTTTGGAGACTTATATATTTTTGTTGACTTTCCGATAATTCGCGATATTCATCTTCATTTAAAAGGGCGGACTCTAGATTTACACACTGATTCTCAAGTTCTTGAAACCGTCTATTTTCATTTTCTAATTGTTTGTCTAATTCTATTTGCGAAGATTTTAAATAATAATAGTCTTTAGTAACCGTTCGAATACGTTCTTTCATATCAATACTTAAATCGAGAAAAGAAAGATTACTCATGTCGTGAATATGAAGTTCCCTTTTTATTACGGCTATTTGCTCATTCCACTTAGTAATTTCTTCTTCACGCCTAATAATTTCCTCTTGCCATTTAATTATTTGGGGCCATTTTTCAATCAATAATTGAATGTTTTCTTCGTGCTCTGCAATCAATTTATTAGGGAGCAATCTTGTTAATTCTTTCTCATACTCACCTTTTCTTACATCTATAACGTATAATTGATTTGCTGCTACTTGAAGTTGATCTTCCAACTTTTCCATTCTTTTTAGCCCATCAATTGGAAATGTGATATCACCAATATTGTTCAAACTCTGTAAAATATCTTTCCGCTCTTGTAACAATCCCCAATCTCGCTTTAATTGCTCTAATCTTTGAATATCTGCTTGGGACGCTGATATTTTCCCTTTTAGTTCACTTATATCTTGAACGAGATGTTGATAATCAAGCTGCAATTTTTCGTATGTTTGATTATATTGCATGCTTTTTTTCAGTTCTTTCTCTTGATCTTTTATTGTTTGAAGCATTTCGTTTAATTCTGGTTTCCGCCCACTTGGCTTGAATAATCGATCGAGTTCTTTTTGAAGCTTCTGTTCCGATTTAACTATTGCATCTGTCCCAATTGTACCCGCTGCGATCAGGTATGTTCCGATGTCTTCTCCCTTTAATTGGCTGACTCCTTGAATCCCATGAATATTGAAAGAAAAAATACTTTTAAACAACGCTTTATCCATGTTTTTTAATAAATCTTTAAGTAACTCTTCCCCACCTTGGGTTCCATCCTCAAGTCTTACAGTAACATATCCTGTAGCTTTTCCTTTTACTCTCTCAATCCATACCTCACCAGAATTACTTTCAATCGTTATGTATCCGCCATATTTCGTTCCCATCTTTGGTTCATAACGTATTTCTGATTGTTGCTTTGTTGGAAAGCCAAATAAGATTCCGTGTATAAAAGCCATTAATGTAGATTTGCCAGCTTCATTAACACCATATATAACTTGTATTGTAGAAGAAAAATTCAGCTTTACATTGGAAAGCTTTCCAAATCCATAAATATGTACTTCATTAATTTTCAATACTTATCCCCCCTTTATGAGTTGGCTGTTTTCGTAAAGTTTGTGGTTTTAGGAATAATCAATGTCCGTTCCTTTCCGTTGCAGGCACTTGCTTTTTTTGCGGTTCTGCGATGAGCCTCCTCGTCGCTTCGCTCCTGTGGGGTCTCATCTATCCAGCTAATCCCGCAGGAGTCAAGTGCCTTCCGCTCCAATCCACTCTGCGTTTTCAATATTATTTGGTGTTTAAAGTTTAAAGCAACAATTTTTTAGAAAAAAGCATTTCGAAACTAGCCTAGGTGTTTGATTGTAAAAGTTCATAAACCATTTGTTCGGCTTCGGCGACTAACTCTTTTTTTTCCTCTTCTGAAAGAATATCCAAATATCTGCTGCTAAGAATATGGCCGAATAAATCGGCTGTAGCTTCATCAAAAACTTCCTTACCATTTAATTCAGATATGGTTATTTCCAATTCCTGTTTAAAAGCGGATTCAACTTCTGTTACTAACTCATTACTCAAATAATCTACACGATACGTCCATACAAAGGATTCCTCATACTCTTCACCATCTTGCAAAACCTCTAGTAATTCTCCATTTCGGATTTTATCTAGGACACCATTTTCTAATCCATCAATATTCATAATTTCTAATTGCAAAAGTATTCCTTGTGCAGGGAGGCGCAGATTTTCAATTTCCTTTTTACAAAGTCCATATAAATCAGAAAAAGTTTTAATTGATGTTGCATCAAGCATGAGATTCTCCCAAATAATATCTGCCGTTTCTATCTGCTCAAATGTCGTTTCATACTCAGACAATTCCACAGCAATACATCCCTTTTTTCCTGATTCTTTTCTATGTCTTCCTTGAATATTCCCCGGGTAGATTATGTAAGGTTTACTTTCTGTGTGGAGTAATTGCTGTTTATGAATATGGCCTAATGCCCAATAATCCATCTTTTTTTCTATTAAATCAGAAATAGAAAAAGGTGCATATGGTTGATGTGCCGTGTTGCTACCCTCACAATGACCGTGCAACATACCGATGTGAAAGTCAGCTCCATCAATTTTTTCATAATCATTAATTCTCTTATCCGTCACATGTCTCTCAGGATAACTGAAACCATAAATATGTACTTTCACTCCAGCTTTCGAAATATAAGGTTTCATTTCTACCTCTGAAGAGAATAAATGAACATTCGGCGGCATTTCAATCGTCGTCCAGTTTCCGCTTAAATGATCATGATTGCCATATAGCACAAATGCATCAATCCCCGCCATGTGCAGTCTTTCCATTTGTTTTCTTAACCTTGCTTGAGCTTTAATACTTCTATCCTCACCATCATATAGGTCGCCACATATTAGCACAAAGTCCACATTCATAGAAATGGCGCTGTCGACTATCTTTGTGAAGGAGAAAAAAGTACTTTCCTGTATTCGATTAAAAATTGATTTAGGTAAGTATTGTAAGCCTTTAAACGGGCTATCTAAATGAAGATCTGCAGTATGGATAAATCGGATTGCATTCATCATTTCACCACCAGTCCAACGAATATATGTTCTTATATCTATTATAAACATTTTTTGTGAATATAAAAGTAAAAAAACATCCTCAAGCCTGAGGATGTTTCACATAAGTTATTCATTTTTAGATAATTGCAATGCTTTTTTTATGTTTTTTAATGAATTTGATTTTCCATACATGAGAACTCCGCCACGATAAATACGTGCTCCGATAATGGCCATAATGGCGATGGATATAATTAGTACAACTACACCAGATAAGCCTACCCATAATGGTAAATCGAGCATTCCTACCCGTAAAAACATAATCATCGGTGTGAAAAATGGGATATAGGAAGTTACGGTAACGAAGCCTGCTGCTGGATTGTTTAATCCCGACATTGCAATGAAAAATCCAATCATAATAAGAAATGTCATTGGCATCATCATTTGTTGGGCATCTTCAATTCGACTAACTAACGAACCTAAGAATGCTGCCAATGTGGCGAACAATAAATATCCTAATAGGAAAAAGACGATTGCATAGACGATTGTAGAAACCTTAATATCTGAGAAACCAAATACATCAAAGAATCCGCCTTCCAATTCGCCTAGATTTTGCCTGATTGTAAAGTATGCCACTGCTAACAAAAAGGCCATTTGCGTCAAGCCGAGCAACGCTCCTCCAATAATTTTCGCAAACATTTGCTGTGTTGGCGACGCACTTGATATTAGAATTTCCATGACACGAGATGCTTTTTCCGTTGCAATTTCCATTCCAACCATTGATGCGTAAAAAATAACAGAAAAATAAATAGCAAATAGGAGAATATACACAAGCCCTCTTGCTTGTGCTAATTCTTCGGCAGATTTTGCATTGTTTTCAAGACTCACTTCTTCAAAAGAAACAGGACTATTTAAAATGGCCAATTTATCAGCTGATAAATTCAGTTGAGACGCAGCCATACCCGCTTTTACCGTTTGTAATGCCTGTGTAAGTTGACCAGATAGTTCTGTATTCGTTAAGGTAGGTGCCTTGTAAACCGCCTTAGGTAATTTAGATTGATCAAGTGAGATGATTAAATAGGCTTTATATTTCTTATTATTTACCGCTTTTTGAAGAGCTGTTTCGCTTTTATCTACTTTAATTAACTGTATATCTTTATTAATCGTTTTTACCTGTTGTTTTAAAGGATCGAAAATAGTGTTTGATTCATCGATAACTGCGATTTTATCTTTTGTATCGCCTCCTGAAAACAGATCGATAATTCGATTCATATTTCCCAATATCAATACACCGATGAGCATTATGACCGTTGTAATGATAAATGATTTCGATTTTAATTTCGATACATAGGAATGACCTAGCATAATTCCGAATTTATTCATAAGAAGCACCTACCTTTTCAATGAAAATATCATTTAAAGACGGCTCTTCTAATTCGAATTTACGAATAAATCCTTTTCCATTGATTTCGTTTAAAATCTGTTGAGCCAAATCTTCATCGCTAATCTGTAACAGAACACCTTCTGCAGTTTTTTTACTTTTAACTACACCTGGGTAATTTTCTAAAAACGTTAAATCAAAATCCGCATGAATCGTTATATTTTTCTTACCGAATGATTTTTTTATTTCTTTTAAGCCCCCATGGACAACAGGCTTTCCATGATGCATAATACATAAATTTTCGCATAGCTCCTCAACATGTTCCATTCGATGGCTTGAGAAAACGATCGTTGAACCATTATCCTTTAATTCCGTAACTGCAGACTTTAAGCTTTCTACATTCACTGGATCAAGGCCACTAAATGGTTCATCAAGAATTAATAGTTTTGGCTTATGTAAAACAGCTGCTATAAATTGAATCTTCTGCTGATTCCCCTTTGACAATTCCTCTACTTTTTTGTCCAAGTATTCCGGAACATTAAATCGATCGAGCCAAATTTTTAATTCTGTTAATGCGTCCTGCTTACTCATCCCTCTTAATCTAGCTAAATAGACTAATTGGTCTTTTACCTTGAGCTTCGGATATAGACCTCTTTCTTCTGGTAAATAACCGATAAAACGACTTGTGGAATAATCTATTTTTTTTCCATTCCAAGTAATACTTCCTTCATTTGCATCCATCAATCCTAAAATCATTCGAAAGGTCGTTGTTTTTCCAGCACCATTTGCTCCTAAGAAGCCAAACATTTCTTTTTCTGGAATCGTAATGGATAAATCATTAACCGCAGTAAATGACCCGAATCTTTTTGTTACATGACTTAAAGATAGTGACAATTTTTTTTACCCCCATTTATAAAAAAAGCTTATAATTGCATACGTATTAATAATACGAATACCTATGAAAAAGGTTCCAAATATTTTTTCATTTTCATTACCAACATTCGATTTTCTATCAAAAGTGATAAATTATATGATAAAATATTAATAGGATAGTTTATTAGATTCATATTTTTGAGGCATGAAAGGGGTTAACAATGGAAAGCTTTTTTCCTGTTGGACTAGCATTTACTTCGGGTGCATTGTTGGTATTATTAAAAATTATTGCAATTGATATCATTCTTTCTGGTGACAATGCTGTTGTTATTGCAATGGCGACAAGAAATCTACCAAAAGAACAACAAAATAAAGCTATTTTCTGGGGAACCGGAGGAGCTGTCATTTTACGAATTATCTTTGCCATTATTATTGTGCAACTTTTAAAAATTCCTTATGTTGAAATTGTCGGCGGACTTTTATTACTTTGGATTGCCTTTAAGGTACTTGTCGGAGGAGAAGAAGACGTTCATGTAAAATCTCAAAGCGGTGTTATGAAAGCGATAGGAACAATCATTTTAGCCGATGCCATCATGAGCTTGGATAATGTTGTTGCACTTGCAGGCGCTGCAAATAATCACGTAGGGTTAATCGCTGCTGGGGTTGCGATTAGCATTCCCGTTATGATTTTCGGGTCAAAAATGATTGTTAAAGCTATGAATAGATATAGTTGGATTGCATATATTGGCTCCGGGATTCTTGCATGGACTGCCGGAGAAATGTTGATGAAAGATGAAAAGCTTTTGCAACTTTTAAATATATCACACGGACCAATCACATATATTATTGCGGCACTTATTACGGTCTTTATATTAGTGGCTGGGTATACCGCTAATCGTGCCATTGCCGCAAAAAGAGAGATGCAACACCAACACGTGCATTAATTATTTATTGGATGGGAGAGTTTATAATGGGGATTTATAAATTAACTGCTTTTGAACCAAATGGGGAGAAAATAATTGATGAATCAATTGAGGCAACAAATGAAAACGAGGCAAAGTCAAAAGGGGAAACTTTACTAAAAGAAAAAGGTGCTCTTGAAAAAACGCATCGTTGCACATCACCACAAGGGAAATTAATTTTATTCCATAGATAAAGTAAAAAGGCACCCATTTTGGGTGCTTTATTTTTACCTGCTTAACAAGGCGCTTGCGCTTTTCTAATTATTCTCCAATAAAATTTGGCTTTCTTTTTTCTACAAAAGCTTTTATACCTTCTTGGTGATCCTTCGTTTGTCTCATTTTCCATTGGGCTTGTTTTTCCAATTCTAATGCTTTAAGTAAATTTTGTCGTTTTAATTCTGTATATATCTTTTTTGTTTTAATCATCGCTTGCAATGGTTTAGCATTCCATTGATTAAGTTTTCTTTCTAAGGCTTCAGGTATGTTATCTGTTAGTTCATCAATTAACTCACGTTCCATTGCTTCTTTGGCAGAAAGTACTTTTCCTTCCCAAATCAGTTGCTTTGCTTTATTTTCGCCAATTCTCCGTTTTAACAGAAAATGCCCTCCACCGTCTGGAATGAGACCAATCCCAATAAAATTCATGGCAATCTTACTATTTTTATTAGAAATAATATAATCTGTTGCTAAGGCAATACTTAGACCTAGACCAGCTGCGGCCCCTTCAATTGCTGCGATCGTTAATTTGGGCATATTATATAGTGTCGAAATGAGTTCATTAATTTGATCCATGGCAGAAAAGAATGCTTCTTCCCCGTGTAATTGGAGCATTTCTTTTATGTCTCCTCCTGAGGAAAATGCTTTCCCTTTTCCTTGTAAAACGACAATTTTTATCGTTTCATGTAAAGTAATTTCTTTTAGACATTCTACTAAATCTTTAATTAATACAGTATTTAATGCATTTAATGATTCAGGTCGATTGAATCGAATATAAGCTGTGTTTCCTGTTTGTTCTAGTTCAAGCGTTTGGTACGTTGACAGTTTCATGCATTCCCCTCCAGTTAGCTTTCATTAATTTAAGCATAACTGAATGGCTATTCATTCACAATAAAAATTTTAAAAATTCAATCGTATTCTCTACCTTATTAATTTTTACTATGTTGGCACTTTCCACTTGCATATATTTATTTAATTTGCTAATATAACTAACGAACGTTCGTTAACTAAGAGGTGATTTTAATGACAAGTGAGGCAATTAAAGAGGCAGCTCTGAAATATTTCACTATTCATGGTTATGAAGGAGCTTCTCTTTCTCTCATAGCCGATGAAGTTGGCATGAAAAAACAATCTATATACTCCCATTTCAAGGGAAAAGATGATCTTTTTCTCCAAGTATTACGTGATGCAAAAGAAGTTGAGTTATCTTCAAAGCTAAAATACTTCAGTCAAATTGATTCACAAAATCCTGAAAAAGATTTATACGGATTTCTGCAATTAGTCATTGATCTTTTTCAAAAAAATGAGCATTTAAAGTTTTGGCTGCGTATGTCCTTTTTTCCTCCCGCACACCTTGCCAAAGCAATTGAAATAGAGGTAATCGATATAGAAGAGAAAGTGCAGGATATACTTGAAAGTAAATTTCAGGATTGGATAGATGCTAAAACAATTATCGAAGATACAGCAAAAACACCGACTTTAGCCTTCTTAGGAGTTGTCGATTCCATTCTGTTGGAGCTTGTATACGGAAATGATGAGAAAAGGCTGAAGGATAAATTAGAAGCCTCCTGGACAATATTTTGGAGAGGTATATCACATCAATGATTATAACTGAAAGGGGTGTCACTATATGAAAAAAACAATAAAAGAACAAAAGACAGTATTATTTATTCTACTAAGCAATATATTCATTGCATTTCTCGGAATTGGTCTTATTATTCCAGTTATGCCATCCTTTATAAATGTCATGCATTTATCAGGAAAAACGATGGGCTATCTCGTCGCAGCATTTGCGTTGGCACAACTGATTATGTCACCAATAGCCGGGAGATGGGTTGACCGTTATGGAAGAAAAAAAATTATCATTATTGGCTTATTTCTTTTTGGGATTGCGGAGCTTATTTTTGGTTTAGGAACGCATGTATCAATACTTTATTTGTCCAGGATACTAGGGGGATTTAGTGCCGCCTTTATTATGCCGGCCGTCACTGCATATGTCGCAGATATTACATCCGTTAAGGAACGACCAAAAGCGATGGGCTATATTTCTGCAGCCATTAGTATTGGTTTTATTATCGGACCTGGCATCGGTGGCTTTATTGGTGAATACGGAATACGCATGCCATTTTTCTTTGCAGCAGCGATCGCCTTTATAGCATGCATTTTATCAACCTTTATTTTAAAAGAATCATTAACAAAGGAACAGCTTGCAGAAATTTCTGCTAATGCAAAGCAAACAAACTTTTTCAGTGATTTAAAAAGATCAATTCATCCAATTTACATTATTGCCTTTATCCTTGTATTTGTACTCGCATTCGGCTTATCAGCATACGAAACAGTTTTTAGCCTTTTTTCTGATCATAAATTTGGCTTTACGCCGAAGGATATTGCCATTATTATTACAATCAGCTCAATCTTCGGTGTTGTGGTGCAAATATTTTTATTTGGAAAAATGGTGGATAAACTTGGAGAAAAGAAACTCATTCAATTATGTTTAATTGTTGGGGCAGTATTTGCTGTCGCGTCAACTGTGATCTCTAGCTTTTTAGCAGTGTTGGTCGTAACTTGCTTTGTCTTTCTTGCGTTCGACTTGCTGCGTCCTGCATTGACGACATTTTTATCGAGGGCCGCTGGAAAAGAGCAAGGGTTTGTTGCCGGTATGAACTCAACCTATACGAGCTTAGGAAATATCGCCGGACCGGCCATTGGCGGAATACTTTTTGATATAAATATCAACTATCCTTATCTTTTCGCTGCTGTCATTATGGTCGTTGGTCTTGGAATTACAGTCGTTTGGAAAGAAAAGCAATTAACCGAAAAGTTAGCTAAATAAGAATTTAATACAGACAGAAATAGAAAGGTACCCGATACGAAGTGATCGAGTACCTTTCTTTTTGTCTAACAATTATTTAATCAAATTCATTTTCTTCAGGAATTCTATTGGTTGTTGTTTACGGAAATGTTCTTTCACCATATAAGATACTCCGTTTTCATTGTTTGAACGTGTAATCCAGTCAGCCGCATGTTTTAATTTAGCGGATGCATTTCCCATGGCAACACCGAGTCCTGCCCATTCAATCAATGCAAGATCATCCTTACCAGAACCAATCATAACAACTTCCTCACGTTGAATATTTAGACGATCACACAAGTACAAAACACCTTTTAATTTTGACGTTCCCTGAGGAACAATTTCCAATAAGTGTTTGTCATTTTCAATACAATTAACCTCATGAAACATTTCTTGTATCGCTTTTCTTGCATCAAATAAATCAATACTATTATCAAATATAACTTCAATTTTTGGTGGCGATACCGGGGTTTCCTCTAGTTTATCAATTAAGGAATCTACATAGGATTCAGCATAAGAATTCCGATTACCCGTTTGTATGACCAATTTACCCATAATATTCGTTGGAAGCTTTTTCTTATTTGCAATGGTGTAACGCTCGTGAACTAACCGAATATGGCAATTAAACGCTTCTAAAAATCGTACTAAATCATTTGTCACTTCCTCGCTGATTCTTTTAACTAAAATAGGTTTATCCAAATCACTTGCAACAAATGAACCTTGATGAGTAACTAAGCATGTCTCCAGTTTTAACTCCTTTGCTACTCTCGTTGCTGAAGAAAAGTTTCTTGAGGTAACGAGTGTAACCTTTATTCCTTTTCCAACAGCAAACTCGATTGCTTCTTTCGTTGCTTTATTTAAACGACCATTGTCTTGCAACAAGGTACCATCAATATTTAATGCTAACATTTTGTAGATCATAGGTGCTCCCCCTTCACTGATGTCCATTCAAGTTGAATTCAATGTGATAACCCTTTCTATAGTTTTATGAGAGGGACAAAACGTATAGAACAAAAGCTCAGGCCAATAACCCCTTTTTGAATAAAAAAAAGAATCGGCATAAGCCGATTCCTATTTATTCATTTCCCCATATAGTTCATCAAGTGGTTTCATGATAATTTTATTTAATTCATTAATAGCCATACTCATTCGTTGTTCAGATTCCATTAATTTTACAATTTTAGGACTTTGTTGGACTTGTGCAGCAAAGCTTTGGGCTTTCTGTACTTCTTGTTCCGAAATATCCTGTCCTGTCATTTGTTTTTCTTGTAAATTCATTTGAATCATTCTAAATTCATCGAACATCTTTTTTGAAGATGGATCCTTCAGAACAGCATCATACATAGCTTTTAAACTAGTATATTCCTCACTTTTTCGTAATGCTTTTTCTAATTCATAAGCATAATCATAAAAATTTGTTGGCACAATATACCCTCCTCAAATTTACCTTCAACGAAGAATTTCTTTTACCACTATAACAAAGTATGGGTATTATTGCGAATCTGACACAAAAAAGAAAAGTGGAGAGGGAATGAACCGTTCCTTTCCGCTGCAGGCACTTGCTTTCCGCGGGGCTGGCGATGAGCCTCCTCGTCGCTTCGCTCCTGCGGGGTCTCATCTGTCCAGCTGGTCCCGCAGGAGTCAAGCGCCTTCCGCTCCAATCCACTCTGTGCTTTGAATATTGTTAAACACACTATACTTTTCAAAAACGGACTTTATCAAAGATAATATCCCTTTTATCTTCAATGAGATAGACTTAATTTGCCCATTGAAGAACCAAATGCGCCTATGTTTCATACGATGAATTCAAAGAGCCTAGATTTACAAATGGGGATTGTTTATGATAAGCCTAATTTTTATTCAACCTTCATTTACTTTAGATGAAGAATTTCCGGTCATTGAGATTTCAAATTTTTTGCTCAAAAAATTCCATTTACATGACAACGGAATGATTACCGTCCAAATAGGGCAAAAACAAATCAAAGCTCATTGTAAAGTCGTAACTAAGGAAGCGGATAGTGAAACTATTTGGTTGAATCAATCATGCTTAAACCATTTTAATCTCCCATCGAGAACAATGAAACTCCAGGCATTCAAACATCAAAATTGTTTAGTACTTGGTCCAGTTGTTGCGATTATTACTGAGATAAAAATGAGTGAAAATAAGACGCCACTCTTCCCTTCCATTCAAACATTTTGTCAAGAATTACATGAGTACAGCGAAAATCATGGTGGATTATTTTTTGTCACAAATATATCTCGATTTCCAACCAAAGGATTTTACTATCAAACCAGTTGGGAAGAAGATGTTACACCAACCTCCAATATCATTTATAATCGCATCCATTCAAGACAATTAGAGAAAAAACCAAATTTCCAACTATTAAAAAATTCATGGGAACAGAATGGTCTATTACTCTTTAACGATCGATATTTTTCAAAATGGGAAATCCATGAAATGCTATTGTCAAAAAAGTGGCTGCAATCTTATTTACCATCTACGATTATTTTTACTGAAGATAACCTACAATATTGGCTGAAAACATATAATGATTTTTATTTAAAACCAGATTCGGGGAGTCAAGGCCGTCAAATCATTCATTACTGTATGAACGACAATCGATTTCAACTAGAGCAAACGTCCTTTTCCAGCAAAACTTTATATACTTTCGAAACGGTAGACGATGCAGCGAATCAAATAAGGAAATGGATACGTTCAAAAGAATTTATCATGCAACAAACAATTCCACTAATACATGTAGACGATCGAAAAATTGATTTCCGATTTCTTTGTCATAAAATCTCGACTGATAGATGGACGATTACATCTTCAGTCGGAAGAATGTCTGGAGAAAAAAGTTTTGTGGCAAACATCGCCCAAGGAGGCTCAATTGTCCGACCTGAAAAAATTATTAATACTCTATTTGAAAAAGAAAAAGCAAAACAAATACTTGATTTAATGAGGGAATTAGCTATTGAAATTGCTACAACCATAAGTAATGAAACGAATGGTTTAATCGGTGAACTAGGCATCGACATTGGCGTTGATTTAAATGGAAAGCCATGGTTAATTGAAGTAAATTCAAAGCCTTCCAAACAAAGCGACAATGATTCACCAGTAATCCGCCCGTCCGCAAAAGCGATATTTAACTACTGTACGAATTTATGGATTGAAAGGAGTACATTACATGACAAGACTAGGGATATTAACGATGATACCTTTTGAAAGCAATTCATATTTTGATGAGATGGCTAAACGAGCAAAAGAATATCAGATTGTTTTATTTTTATTTTCACCATTAGCAATTAAACCTGCGACAGAAATGGTCGAAGGATTACGCTATGATTCTGTTTCCGATAAATGGGAAGTTGACCAGTTTTCAATACCGGAATACTTATATGATCGTTGTTTCTACGGAGAAGATCGAAAATCGGCAGAAGCCAGATCCGTCGTTTCTTGGTTAAAATCGAATAAAAATATTCAGTTTCTCGGTTATGGACTACCTAATAAATGGAGATTGTATGAAACATTAAAAGAAGTCCCTGCTATCTCTCCCTATTTACCAGAAACAAAAAAAGCCTCAAGCCCCGAAAAAATAATAAATGAACTTAAAAAACACGATGAAATTATTATTAAACCGATTGATGGTGCACACGGTTTCGCAGTATACTCACTTCAAGAAATCGATAAAAAAATTAAAATAAGAACGACTAAACAAGGAAATGTGGTCGAAAAGCTTTTTGATAATGTATCAAGTGTAACAGCATGGCTTGAAAACCTATTAAATAAACAAATATTTTTAATTCAACCAAGACTCAATAATTTTAATTCAACCTATGAGCCTTATGATCTTCGAGTGTTTTTACAAAAAAATGCAGAAGGAAAATGGGAAGAAAAAGCAAAAGCTTTACGCGTGGGGAAAAAACATGGATTATTAACTAATATAAGTGCAGGCGCAAATGTTTATTCATTTCAAAAGTTGAAAGACCTTACCCCCCACTTAAACCATAATTATATTCAGCACGAACTAAATGACATATTAAAAATCCTCCCGGAAAAACTTGAAGATAAATTCCATCCATTATTCGAATTAGGAATAGATATTATCATTGCAAAAAATCAATCCCTTTGGATATTAGACATGAACTCAAAACCGGGAAGAAAAATAGTCAAATTGACTGAACCTAACAAACTCGACTCCCTTTACTCGGCTCCTCTTGCTTATTGTTCATATCTTGCCTCACAAAACAAGAATGTATTATCAAATCAAAACTAAGCGGGGTGCTTCAAATGCCTAAACGATATAAAATTGAATTTATCGAGCAAAAAGACTTAATTTGTTATTATCCTGCCAGTTTCACAACAATTGAATCTCCGAATGAAATCGTTTTTGGTTCAAAAGTGGTCAAATGTATGTGCAAAAAGCAACCAAATGGCAGAAACATTATTTCGATTAGCAGTGCTTTGGCTGAACAACTTTGTCTTCCTACATTTATTACAGCAATTACACTTTTTGAAAGTGATAAGTATCTTGTCCTTGGGCCATTAATAGGAGTATTTTCATCCGGGTTCACTAAATTTTCGGTCAAACCAATTGGAGAACGCTCATCAATCTTTTCTAAATTATTATCCATGCATTCCTCTGTTGGTGTAGTCCCTTTTCTTTTTGGCGAGGAACATATTGATTGGGAAAAAAAATTAATAAAAGGATTTTTCTTTACGAAGGAGGGGTGGACTCAACTAACCATTCCTTTTCCAAATGTAATTTATGACCGACTTCCAAATAGAAGAAGTGAAAAGTTAAAAACATCCATGCTAGTTAAGGATAAATTAGAAAAAGAGTATTTCATTCCATGGTATAATCCTGGTTTCTTCAATAAATTAGATGTTTATGAACGATTATTTAATGACCGAAAAGCCATATTATATTTACCGGAAACAGCACCATTTACCTCCTTTGATCAAATCGAAAGAATGCTATCTAAATACGGCCATATTTATATCAAGCCAATGAATGGTAGTTTAGGTCTAGGTGTCCACCAAATCATTTTAGATAAAATCAAAAATAGCTATTACTGCCGTTACCATGATTCAAAAAATCATTTATTAAAATTCCCATCATTGGAAGCGCTAATTAATCATGTATTTGCCAATAAAAATTTAGATCGGATGATTGTACAGCAAGGAATATCTCTATTAAGAGATAAACGCAGGCCAATTGATTTTCGCGTACATGCTAATAAAGATGAACATGGGAATTGGCATATAAGTGCAATGGCTGCAAAAGTTGCTGGATTAGGAAGTCCGACTACTCACGTGAAAAATGGCGGTGAAATCAAAACAATTGAAGAAGTTTTTAAAGATAAGGAAGAACAAATAAAATACAAAAAGAGACTTGAGTATGCCGCTCTCGATTTAGCAAATGCAATTGAAAAACACTTAGATGGAATAATTGGTGAAATTGGGTTTGATTTTGGAATCGACAATAAAGGAAATGTTTGGCTCTTTGAGGCAAACTCGAAACCTGGAAGATCAATTTTCGCGCATCCGAATCTGAAAGAATTTGATTTATTAACGAGAAAACTAACCCTTTCTTACTCTATTTATTTAACAGAGAAATTTTTAAATAAATATAGGGAATTATCTATATGAATATCTACTTTGATAAAAAAAGAAAGATTTTTGTTCATAATGAAAAAGCGAATTCACCATTATTTTGGGGAATGTTTGATGAATTACTCCCTCTTACTGTTGAAAAAACAGACTCATCACTATTAAAAATAAATGTAAAAAAAAATGGATGCAGGGTTGGACCGCTTGTTGGAATTTTGACTAGTAAAACAAAAGATGGCGATGTTATTGGCAGTAAAGATGTATTTATTAATATTCAAAATCAACTTCAACATTCTGGCGGTCTCTCTTTTGTCTACACAATTGAAGACTGTCAGGAGCAGTATATTGATGGGGCATTTTTTGTTGAGGAGGAAAACTCATGGTTTAAAGCCTCTTTCCCCTATCCAAATATTATTTATAATCGAATATCTACAAGAAGTGATGAAAAATCCGAACAATTTATCAATCACACAAACAAACTGCTGAATCAACAGATTTATTTCTTTAATCCATCCTTTATTGACAAGTATTCGATGTATCAATTGTTTTCAAAAAATCCTTTACTTCTTCCATTATTACCTTCCACTCGATTGATTAAGGAGAAAGATGATTTATTTGAGTTTTTAGACATACATTCTATCATTTATTTAAAACCGACCATTCGCTCCCAAGGAAATGGTATTTTTCATATTAAAAAAGAGGAAAATGGATCCTTTATTTGTAAAAACTCAAAAAGAACCTATACATTTTTAACTTATTTAGAATTGTGGAGCTTTGTCGAAAAGGCGATTCAAAAAAATTCATATATTGCGCAAGTTGACATCGAAAGTGCAAAAATCTCGGAAAATAAATTTGATTATCGGATCCTAAGCCATTTTGTTAACGATGAGTATCAAATAACAGGCATTGGAATTAGGGTTGCTGACTCTGGGAAGATTACTACCCATGTATCAAAAGGCGGATCCATTTTTCCATATGAAAAAGTCCGTAAAAAGTCATTAGAAAAGGTATTTCATTGGATTTTACAAGAATGTGGAAAAACCTTATCGAAAGAATACGGAAACTTTGCCGAATTCACCATCGATATGGGTCGAGATCAAAGTGGAAAGTTGTGGATATACGAGGTCAATTCAAAGCCAATGTCCTTTGATGAAAAGGACATCGAAAAAAAGAGAATAAAAAGTCTCATACAAATTTTTTATAATCAAACAATTTATAACTGACTAATGGTCAGTTTTTTCTTTATCCATTATAATATAAATAATATAATCATTTGGAGGGTAACGGTCCCATGATCCAGCATTTCCAATATAAATCACTATACGAGAATCAACAGTTGCCTGGCTGGTATATCAGTTTTTACTACCAAAAAGAAAAACATGAAGGAATTTATCATCCAGAGGGGAGAATAGAGTGGACAAGTCCATATTCTTTCGATATCGAAACAGAACAAAATGTAAAAAAACAAATTCACGAACTAATGCTTTACCATGTTTATGATAATCGTTAATTATTGCCAAGCAAATAACTGCATGATATGAACCTTGAATTGCCAAACTAAAATATGTGTACAAACGCTATTTTAGGAGGATATCATACATGGAAAAGAAAAAAGATCCAGAATTTCTTCCGGATTCACATTATGAAGGCAAGAATAACTTCTACTTAGATGTCGATCGCATGGTGAATGAAGGCATGTCTGGTGGCTCCGTCCATATGCGTGCAGATTCAACCAATATAGAAGAAGCTGTCGATTTCTTTCCAGAAGACCCGCCAAAAGAAATTGAATAATTTCGTGTTTAAGGCTGCCATTAAGGTAAGCCTTTTTTAATGTAAAAGTTTAAAAAATTGAATGAAATCGGCAAATTTTATAAAATGAATTTAAGTAAAGAAAAAAGAAGGAATTGTATATGCTGAAAAAATTAAAAAGACGTTATCCAAGTGCTGAAATTAAATCGTCCCCTTCAAATCTTTCTAATATGATTTGGTTTTTTATTGATGAGGATCAAAAATATTTCGGTATTCCATTAAATAAGATAACATCATCGGAAATAGAATTATTAAAAACACTATTTCCAACCTTTCACACCGACATGGCTTTGAATACGTCCAATCAATCAAAAAAATGGTTTGACTATTTATTTAATGATCATCCCGCTTTACCTGATGACGATGTAAAAAAATCCTTTCGCATCATCCAATTTTTCATCTCACAATACGAAGATACCCTCGATGCCAAGAGCTGGGAGGAGGCAATAAAAGCACTATTTCCCCATGAAGTAAACATTGTGTTTTCTTCTGCAAAGGAAGGCATTATTATCGAAGAAAAAAAGGATTACATCCTCTCTTTATCAGAATTACAAACTTCTATCAAAACTTTAGAAAGCGATTTCCTTTTTACTATTCATTTTTATTTAGGCCAGTTTTATTCAATTATTGATCTTAAATCAATATTTCAATTAGAACAATCATTTTTTCATTTTGCCTCTACAGAAATGGCAAAGGACCGTATTTTTTCGCTTACAAATGTTTTACCATTATATTTATTAAAAAATACTCCTAATAAACTACGTGAATCTTTTTTTGCTTCCATGTTTGAAATTTTTAAAGAAGATAAGGAATTACGAAGAACAATTAAACTGTACATAGAAAATAATTCAAATGCTAGTTTAACCGCAAAACAATTATTTTTACATCGTAATAGTTTACAATACCGTATCGATAAATTTGTTGAAAAAACGGGATTGGACTTAAAAACCTTTCCAAATGTATTAATTGTTTATCTTGCTTGCATTGATTTTGAATATTTTCATTAGAAATTACAGGCTGCCCAATAATCTACATCTTTTTTTGTGCAGCCTGACCATACCCATTTGTAAGGGCTTTCCTTATCATTTGTAGTAAGAAATAGAGGAGGTTCTAGTAATGGCGGAAATTAAATTAGAACATGTATATAAAATCTACGATAATAAAGTGACAGCGGTAACTGATTTCAATCTTCATATCCAAGATAAAGAGTTTATCGTCTTTGTTGGTCCTTCCGGCTGCGGAAAATCAACTACTCTTCGTATGATTGCGGGTTTAGAGGAAATATCAAAAGGTGATTTTTATATTGATGGCAAGCGTGTGAATGATGTTCCACCGAAAGATCGGGATATTGCCATGGTATTCCAAAACTACGCATTATACCCACATATGACTGTTTATGATAATATGGCGTTTGGTCTTAAGCTTCGAAAAGTCCCAAAACCTGAAATCGATAAACGTGTAAAAGAAGCCGCAAAAATTCTTGGACTTGAAGAATATTTAAAACGTAAACCGAAAGCATTATCCGGTGGACAAAGACAGCGTGTTGCACTTGGACGAGCGATTGTCAGAGATCCGAAAGTATTCTTAATGGATGAACCACTTTCTAATCTTGATGCTAAGCTTCGTGTACAAATGCGTGCTGAAATAGCTAAATTACATCAGCGCTTACAGCCAACAACGATTTATGTAACTCATGACCAAACAGAGGCGATGACAATGGCAACACGGATCGTCGTAATGAAAGATGGGGTCATTCAACAAGTTGGTACACCGAAAGAAGTATATGATCATCCAAAGAATGTATTTGTTGCAGGATTTATTGGGTCACCAGCAATGAACTTCTTTAATGGTAAAATTGAAGATGGCCATTTTACGATGAATGATACCTTAAAGTTCACAATACCGGATGGAAAAATGAAGGTTTTACGTGAACAAAATCTTGTTGGAAAAAATATTATTTTCGGAATACGCCCGGAAGATATCCATGACGAACCGTTATTTATCAACTCATCTCCCGGTACTAAATTTACGACAACAATTGACGTTTCTGAATTAACAGGGGCAGAAACGATGTTATACTCTCAATTAAGTGGACAAGAATTTATTTCTCGAGTAGATTCACGTTCTGACATTAAACCTGGCGACAAACTTGAATTTGCCTTTGATATGAATAAAGGGCATTTCTTTAACCCCGAAACAGAAGAAAGAATTGGATAGAGTTTATTTAATATGAATATTTCCTTTTAAAAAGCAGTCGGTTTTCCCGATTGCTTTTTAATAAGTAATTTTTTTGGGCATATCCACCCCACAGCTGCCACATTTAAATAAATGAACACATTCATTACGCTTTGAACTATTTGGTACTCCATCTGCTAACTTTATTAAATCAATATCCATATAAGCGCTATAATCATCGTAAAAATCATATATTCTCCCCTGATCCCGCATCTGGCCACCACATGCCGGACATAATAAACTGTCATCATTTACCCCATTACAACGTGGACACCAGTCCCAATCCATATCATCACCAACTTTAAAATAAATCTTCTTTATATGAGTTTGTGAATAATGGACAATAATATTCTTTTCATTCTAAGTTAATATCGGCAAAAATTACCTAATTACAAGGTTGTATATTTTAGTCTAAAAAAAACATAATACTTAGTACAAAGCAAGCAACACCTACTTCTACCGATGGGTTACTCCAATAGATGGATACACTCAACAGTGTTGCTGGTGCAATTCCAGCTAACCCAACCATAAAAATCAACGAGGAGGATTTAAATCATGGCAAACAACAACAACTCAAACCAATTAGTAGCTCCTGGAGCACAACAAGCAATCGATCAAATGAAATTTGAAATTGCTCAAGAATTCGGTGTTAACCTTGGTGCAGACACAACTTCTCGAGCTAACGGATCAGTAGGGGGAGAAATCACAAAACGCTTAGTTCAAATGGCAGAACAACAACTTGGCGGCGGATTCTCTCAACATTAATCAATTTATTGTCACATTTAACTAAATATAATGGATTGAAAGGGGACACTTTAAGTGTCCCCTTTCCTATTATAAACCCTTCAAATTTACCATTTTTTTCGGATCAATCCATTGTTGATACTGTTCCTCTGTAACATATCCAGTTTTTATCGCCGCTTCCTTTAATGTAGAACCTTCTTTAAAAGCAAGTTTTGCTATTTCAGCTGCTTTTTCATAGCCTATATAAGGATTTAATGCAGTTACTAGCATTAAAGAACGATTTACATTTTCATCGATAACCTCTTTATTCGGTTCAATGCCCACAGCACAGTTTGTATTAAATGAACGGATACTGTCAGCTAATAGGTTAACGGATTGAAGGAAATTGTATATAATCACCGGTTTAAAAACGTTTAACTCAAAATTCCCCTGACTTGCAGCAAAACCAATCGCGGCATCATTTCCAAATACTTGTGTAGCAACCATTGTTAATGCCTCACTTTGAGTAGGGTTAACTTTTCCCGGCATAATCGAACTTCCTGGTTCATTCGCCGGGATGCTAATCTCTCCTATTCCGCTCCTTGGACCACTTGCAAGCCATCTTACATCATTGGCTATCTTCATAACGTCTGCGGCTAAAGCCTTCAATGTTCCATGTACATGAACAATTTCATCATGACTAGTTAATGCATGAAATTTATTATTAGATGAACGGAATGAAAACCCTGTAAGGTTATTTAATTCCCGTGCGACCTTCTCTCCGAAAGATGGATCTGCATTTATTCCAGTACCAACAGCTGTTCCGCCTATTGCTAAGTTTAATAGGTGCTCACTACTTTCAAGAAGCATTTTTCTGCTTTTTTCCAGCATAGCTCTCCAACCGCTAATTTCTTGACCAAGTGTTAATGGGGTTGCATCTTGTAAATGTGTTCGACCGATTTTAATAATATCCATAAACTCATTTTCTTTTTGTACAAAAGTATCGGTTAATTCCGCTATTGCTGGTAATAGTTTTTCTTGTACAACATGATATGCCGCAATATGCATCGCAGTTGGAAAAGTATCATTTGAACTTTGGGACATATTAATATCATCATTTGGATGTATATGTTCCTTCGATTCATTTTTCTGTAAGATCTCATTTGCCCTTCTGGCTATTACTTCATTTACATTCATATTTGATTGGGTTCCACTGCCTGTTTGCCAAACAACAAGCGGAAAATGATCATCGAAACGTCCTTCTAACACTTCTTCACAAGCTTCCACAATTGCTTGTTTCTTTGCATCTGATAACTTTCCTAAGTTATGGTTGGCTATTGCCGCGGCTTTTTTTAATTGAGCAAAGGCTTGTATGACCTCCATTGGCATTTTTTCCGAGCCAATTTTAAAGTTTTCCTTGCTCCTTTGTGTTTGTGCTCCCCAATATTTATCCGCAGGGACCTTCATTTCTCCAAGTGTATCTTTTTCGATTCGGAATTGCATTTTACCACTCCTTATCTCAATATATTTTTTATTTTCCCATAAATTTAGTAAATCTTCATGTGAAATGCATTCAAAATGATTCTCTCATCATTATGTACATATTTTATAAAAAAAAAAGCAATTCCAACAAGGAACTGCTAATTACTTACTACAGGTTGATCTTCCACTATCGTTATGCCTTTTTTTAATAGTCGGGGAAGCACTATCATATAATAGATTCCAACAAGTAAAAGCCCTCCTCCTACAATACAATAAAGCGTTTCAATCTGTATAAATTTTTGAAAGGAAATACTAATAAATGCTAATGTTAATGTTTGCGCAAGCATCATTAAAGGACTAACCCAGCCTTGTACACGTCCCATATACTTTTTATCGACAATACTTGGCATCCAGCCACCGATAGCGATATTTACTAATGGCAATGTTATTGCTGAGATAAAGATTAATACGAAAAACAGCATTAAATTATTGGCATAACCTGATAGGACAACAAACGTACCAGTAATAATAAGTCCCACAATCATTGCTTGATAGAATTTAACTTTTTGAATGATGAGCGAAGAAATTATACTGCCAATTAAAACTCCGGTTCCGAAAACCACACCTAGTATTACGGAATACTCCTCATAGTTTTGCGGTGCTAGCTTATATTTTAAAATAAATATTGGCATGACTGAAAAACCGCCATTAACAATTCCAAAAATGCAAAATCCGATAATTAGTGAACGCAGTAGCTTGTTTTTAAGAATATAAAATGCACCTGTTTTAAAATCTTTAAAGACAAAACTAATATTCAAGTCCTTCCATTTATGATGACCATTTGGTAATCTAACCTCTTCGGGAATTTTGCATGCTCTCATCAAAAGTCCACTGATGATAAATGAGAGAGAATCAATAACAATTGCACCATACACACCTGTAAAGCGGTAAGCAAGAATCCCTAATGCACTGCCAAACAACATAAATAAACTAGAAACCATTTGATTTAATCCCGCTGACGTAGCATAATCATCCTTTGATAAAACACCTTGTAAGATTCCACTTTCAGCCGGAAAGAAAAATTTAGAAATAGCACTTCTTAGAAAAAGTACAGCAAAGATTAACGGCATCCACCCAATATAGATTGCCCCTATTAAGACGATGGATAGAAATGCACTTAGCGTATCACAATGATAGGCGATTTTTTGCCGATCCATACGATCCGCCAATACACCAACGATAAAGAATACGGCTAATGTTGGCAGCGAGTACATCATCTCGGCAACAGATGCATAGGCTGGCTGATTGGAGAAACGATCGAGTAAATAAAATGTAAATGCTGTAATCCCGATGACACTGCCCATTTGTGAGGTGAAATTCGCAAAAAACAGCTTAACAAAAATAGGATTTTTAAATATTTCCTTAAATTTTTTCATTTTCATACCTCATTTTTATATAATTTTCCTTTATTATAAGTATGGATTTTGATTAATGGCAGGATCTTGTGAAGGTTCTTTTCTCGGTCTATAGTCTGATTTCAATTCGTCCCACTATACTAATGATAAACAAAAAAAACCTCCAAACTGTACTTAGTTTGAAGGTTATTCACCTTTGAATTTTTTAATTTTTTCTTTTATTTTCTCTTCAAGGATTTTCCATTCACTTTTTCCATCTTCTAGTTTTTCTTTGAGTTTTTCTGTACCTTGTTTCAACTTTTCATTTATTTCTTTTGCTTTCGTTTTAATTGGGTGATCTGATTCATATTTTTTTTGGATTTGGCTATTTATCGATTCTGTATCAAATTTTTCCGCTTTCGTGTATTTTAACGTGTTTTGCATAATTGATTGAAAAACAGGAACAACGCCTTGGGCACTTAACCCATATAAATAATGCTCTCGATCGGTTTTATCATAGCCAATCCAAACAGCACCGACAAGATTAGGAGTATAACCGACAAACCATTGGTCAGCCGTTCCGTCTATATTATCATATGGAACTTGTGTTGATCCCGTTTTACCTGCCATTTGATAGCCCGAAACTTTTGCACCTTTACCTGTCCCGGTTTCCATTACATTTAAAAGCATCGATGTCATTTTATCAGCTGTTTTCTTATCCGTTACTTTTGTTACTTTTGGTTTTCTTTCAACAATAATTTTTCCTGTCGGGCCAACAATTTTAGTAATGATGTGCCCATCTTCACGTTTGCCTTCGTTGGCAAATGCCGAATACGCCTCAGCCATTTGTAAAGGAGATACTCCTTTTGTTAATCCGCCAAGTGCAATGCTTAAATTTCGATCTTCATCTGTTAATGGAATGCCAAATCTCTTGACAGCGTCCATTCCTTTATCAATACCAATCTCATTTAATAACCAAACAGCCGGAATATTAATCGAGTCTTCCACTGCCTTATACATCGGTACTTCACCTTGATATTGGCCGTTATAATTTGTCGGTGAGTAATTATGACCAAATGTCATCTTTTCATCCTTCAACATTGAATCAGGCTTATAACCTTCTTCTAAAGCCGGTGTATACACTGCTAATGGCTTAAAGGTCGATCCCGGTGACCGTCTTAATTGTGTCGCTCGATTAAAACCACGAAAAACCTTTTCCCCTCTGCCACCGACTAACCCACGAATTCCACCGGTTTTTGGATCTAGCAGGATTGAACCACTTTGTACAATTTGACCGCCTCTCCCTTGAGGAAAATTATAATTATTGTTATATACATTTTCCAACGAAGATTGTATATTTTGATCCATTTCTGTGTAAATACGATAACCACGGGTCATAATTTCATCTTGCGTCAATCCGAATTTATCTGTCGCTTCTGCTAAGACCGCATCAACATAATAAGGATATTTTCCTTTCAATGGATCTTTCTGTTGATCATCAAGTACTAATTGTTCTTTTTTAGCATCGCCGAATTGTTTTTTCGTGATGTAGCCATATTGTTTCATTGCCCCAAGAACGATGTTTCTGCGCTTTATCGTTCGATCCATATGATAATAAGGATCGAGTGCAGATGGCGCATTTACAATTCCCGCAAGTGCGGCTGCCTCACTAAGATTAATATCTTCTACATCTTTACCAAAATACCGTTGGGCAGCTTTTTGAACTCCCCATGCACCATGTCCAAAATAAACTTGATTTAAATACATTTCTAAAATATCGTCTTTAGTATATTTTTTTTCGATTTCTATTGCTAAAAACAGTTCTTCGATTTTACGCTTATATGTTCTTTCATCTGACAACAAGGCATTTTTAGTTAGCTGTTGGGTAATTGTACTTCCCCCAGCTGTTATGCCACCTGCAGTAAAGTTTTTAAAGAGTGCACTAGTTATTCCTTTCACATCAAAACCACCATGTTGGTAAAAACGATGGTCTTCAATAGCAACAATTGCATCTTTTAAATGTTGAGGCATTTTTTTTATCGAAACGCCTTCTGTTCGGTTTGCGGAGATTTTGCTTGCAACATCTCCGTCTTTATCGTAAATAACAGTCGATTGTGCTAAGCCCTTTTTCAAAGACTCAACATTAGCCGTAGCTGCAAAATATCCAAAAAAGGCAAGAAACGCTAATAGGGTTACTGAGCCTACTAGAATAATTATTTGATTCATATGTGCCTTTTTCCAAAATTTCTTTACAGCTTCACGAAATCGCTGTAACCATTCCATACTTTTCCCTGCTTTCAATTAGTAAAAATTAATACACCTATTTCTAACGTAAAGCATATTATTTTAGATTAGAAAAATCAATGAAAATTAATTTACTTTGTAATAATTTTGTAATATAAAGCATTTATTTGAGTGTTAATTGCAATGTATAAAGGGTATATAGTAAGTAATTTAAAGAGGAGCTGATAAATATGTATCATCATATTTTAGTTTGCTTTGATAACTCAGACGGTAGTAGAAAAGCATTAGAAATTGCGGCAAATTTATATTTATTAAATCCAAACTGTCAATTAAGTGTTGTTCAAGTAATAAACGGAACTTCCCATTCCATCGATACGCCACTGCCGGAAGATAGCTTGGGTAAGTCTGGATATACTGCTATCCCACGTTCAGATGGTGGTGTCTATGCCACACACCTTCCCCCTGAACATTCGATTCAAGAAAATACAAAACACTTTATACAAGATGATGAACCCGATCTTCATGCGGAAGTTGATGAGATTTTACAACCTAAAGGGATATCCTTTCATTTTGATACGCTTTATGGAAAGACTTCCGAGAATATATGCGAATACTCGGAGTCAAATCAAATAGATTTAATTGTCGTTGGTCAGAGTGAAGAAGGGATTTTCAAGCGGATTTTTCTTGGAAGTACTGAGGAAAATATTATTAAAAATACTACCAGAGACGTTCTAGTTGTGAAATAAAAGGTACCTAACTACTAGGTACCCCCTTTTCTTTATTTTTTTATTTGGACAAGCCTTGGGGCAATAAACAAAATCATAATGACAAGTACCGAGCTTAAGACAAAATTGATCGACATATACGTTCCGTTATAAATCAATGAATATAATGCAACCGGTTGCCCTTTAGGTGCATACGATCCGAAAAAGACAATTCCTGTGTAGAAATGGGCAAGGAAACGTAATAAACTACCGAGAAAAACACCAAAAACAGTGTATGTAATCCATCTTCCAGTATTTCCGTTTTCAATAGATGTTTTGATTTTCTTTGCAAAAACACCTGCGAAACCAATCACTGTAAAGGCGACAAAATAGTCGACAATTCCTTGAACTGGATGATAAAACACAGAAAATCCTGTTACGACCTGCAGAACACCTAATATAAATCCAGTTAGCAGCCCGCCTTTTAAGCCCCAGCGATAGGCCATTAAAAAGATCGGTATCATAGCTAATGAAACCGAACCACCTTCAGGCCAAATAGCTTTACAAATAAGTGCTGAAACAAGATCAAGCAAGTAAGCAAGAGCTCCTAGAACAGCTACTTCTACTAAAAACAAAGTTTTTTTATTCATGTTATATTCCCTTCCTTTCTTTTCGTCTGAAGAGTGACTATGCAAAAGCGTGGAGGGAATGTAAAAACAACCGTATTGCGTTTTTTACACAAAAAAAGCAATACAGGACGGTTTAAGGAAATCGCTGCATTGCTTTCTATTCCATCAAACCACAGTCCCTGCGCTAGCATTATCTAACAGGTTCATAGGGTCAGAACTCATACGTTCACTCTCAGCCGATTTAGGCTCCCCTTGTGGGAAAATATTTATTTAATAATACTAATTAACTATACTATTTTTTAAAAGCATTGACAACAAATATATCCATATTCTTAACGATAATATATATGTTCGTTTATTATTATTTTATGAGATTATAAGGACATTTATATAACTTTAACTTGGTATTGTTTAAATATTTTGATATATTTTAAATAAAGAAATTTTTGCTAATTACTATTCTGAAGAAAGTGAGGTGAGAAAGTGATACCGCTTAGACAAGATATCGTTGCATTTTTTGATAGAAATATTGATAAAATTGTTGTGATTTGGAATGAACAATTGTTAAACTCCAAGTCAAATCCTTTAAATTCCAAGTTTTTCAATAAAGATATATGCCATGATTTTTTTATTCAATCATTGTCAATATCAAAGGAGAATTTGGAACACTTTTTAAAATCCCTTGCATCTAATTTTGCTAAAGAAAAACTTGATCAAAATGTCGATTTAGGTGAGCTTACTTATAATTTAAGTATAGGTAAATCCATTATTACTAAATTTTTATATAATGATTATTTAAATTTGAACGATGTACACGCCTACATTGATAAGATTAATTATGCTTTTGATAAATTATTATTTTATGTTGTTACATATTATTCCAATGTTAAAGATCAAATCATTGATAAGAAAAATGAATACATAAACACGACACATCATGAACGTCTAACACTTCTAGGGCAAATGACATCCAGCTTTGTTCATGAATTTCGTAATCCGTTAACTTCCATTCACGGATTTGTGCAATTATTACGTTCCGAAAATCCACAATTACCTTATTTGGATATTATTTCTAATGAACTTGAGCAATTAAAATTTAGTATCTCACAATTTCTTATGCTATCAAAAAAAGAAATTGTGTCGAGTGAAATGACCTCTTTTTCATTAAATGATTTAATTGAAGAAGTCTTATCCTTTTTGTATCCTCGTATTTTAGAAGTAAATGTTGATATCCAAAAACATTATTTACATGAAATTAGTATACAAGGCTTTAAAGATGAAATAAGACAGGTACTTATTAATATTATTTTTAATGCAGTTGATGTACTTAAAAGAGTGGAGAATCCGATTATCCAAATTGAATTAGATATAACAGAAACCTCTGTCATTATTGATATCAGCAATAATGGACCAAAGATACCCGAAGCAATGGTCGATACGATTTTTGAGCCCTTTGTTACAACAAAAAAAAGTGGAACAGGACTCGGTTTGTATGTTTCCAAAAATACAATTGAAAAACACGGTGGAACTTTAACTTGTCAATCTAACGATGATTGGACTATTTTTACAATTATTTTCCCATTATTATAAAAAATATTGAATAAAGCGCATCCACCTTGTTCATCGACGTAAAAACTAGAAGGACTTTGACTGAGATAAAGAAAACACTGGCGATGTAAGGCGAATCGATGTTGACTTATCGTAGGGAAAGTCTTGAAGTTTAAGTCAAAAGACTCCCTTTTAATAAAGGGAGTCTTTTTCAAGTGGCAACGTCCTACCAGAAAAACCAAGGAAGAATCGCTAATCCAGCTATGGCACCAAGTGCGACACCCCAGCCAAATCCACCCCATCCCCAGCCCCAGCCGTACGCGTATCCTCCAAAATTCCTTCGTGGCAGCGGGTCTAGGTAAACCATCCGATTATCTACACGACGAATGATTCCTCGATGTACTCTCCCATCATGTGTTCTTATCTCAACAGGTTTCCCAATATTTCTTTGACAAGTATGATAATGTGAAGCAGACATGTATAATCACCTCCAAGTATCCTTCCACACCATTTTATGGTTAAGTCTCTTAATTGGAGTGGGACAATGGAGCAGGGTAAACGTTTGATTATACCACGAAAAGCGGAAGCGACTTGCTCATCGACGTAAAAGACTTACGGGACTTTGACTGAGATAAAGGAAACACGTTGAGCCTGAAAGGCGAATCGATGTTGACTTATCGTAAGGAAAAGTCCTGAAGTTTTCTAGTCGATAGGCGCTGAAGCTAGACATCTAGAAAAGCGGAAGCGACTTGCTCACCCCCGACATTCAAATGTTTTAAATCTAAAGAAGTCCAATTGTACAAAAGATTACTTTTTCTTAAAATAAGAAAAGTCCAGTCTTAAAAGACCAGACTTCCTTACTTTACCTTAATATACATATGCTGCTCCTACAATGATAAGTAGGATGAACAATACGACGATTAATGCAAATCCTCGGCCAGCACCCCAGCCGCCACCATAGCCGTATCCTCCTGCCGGATAACCACAACCGCAACCGCCACCATACCACATAAGCTTATCACCTCCTTTTAATGATAATTTACCAATTAATTATTAGTTACCTGTTCTCCTCTAATAGGTTCATAGCCCAATTCATGTAGTCGATTTGCAATTTCAATATGACCTAATTGATTTGGATATAGATTGTCACTTGTAAACCAATTGTCCAATTGATCTTGAAAATGATCATGGAGATTCACCATTTTTAAACATTGACGATTCGCTCTACATTCGATATAGCGATTTATGCGCTTTACCCATTTATCTGCTAAAAGATTATCAGGATATGGATTGTGTATACCAAGAGTAATAAGCATATAGTTATCGTCTTGCTCCTCTTTCAAATCGCGTATACCAAGAATGATGTCATCAATTGTACTTCTACATATCCTTGATTTATGAATAAACTCCTCTTCATTGCCCGTTTCATCGTAATTTTTCTTCGCGGTTTGTAAATCTTGATGTCCCACAGATAAAACAATCATGTCACTTTGTTTAACGCTTCTCATGATATTTGGATCATCTAATGATTGAAGAATATCATTGGCATGATTATTTGCATCAGCAATATTTGTTACAAGTACCCTTTCGCCTAAATTCTGTTCAGCTAGACGTGCATGTCGATGTACAAAACTTGGAGATAAAAATGGTGCACCATTCCCTGTACAAAGTCCGTCACCAATCGCGAGATATCTCATGTCACCCCTCCCCACCCATCAAAAGATAAATCTTTATTTATATTTATTCAGCTCTTGATATGTGGTAACTGTCCATATTAAAAATGGGCTTTTGTCTATAAACGAAAAAATTCTATTCAAGGATGATGTCCATTGTCCAAACCTATTAATATGGTATAATTCACTAGTTACTAACGGTTCCCGACTTTTAGAGAGGTGAAAGTCGAAAATTTATATATTAAAAGAGGTGTAATTTTTGAGATTAGCTACATTAAAAAAGGAATGGTTTGGAAATATAAGAGGTGACATCCTATCAGGTATCGTTGTTGGTTTAGCACTTATACCTGAGGCAATTGGGTTCTCTATTATTGCGGGGGTCAATCCAATGATTGGATTGTATGCTTCCTTTTGTATCGCTGTCGTGATTGCTTTCGTTGGCGGTCGGCCGGCAATGATCTCTGCCGCCACTGGTGCAACAGCCGTATTAATGGGAGGGCTTGTACGTGACCACGGATTGCAATATCTTTTAGCGGCCACCATTTTAACAGGAATTATTCAAATCATCCTTGGGATTTTTAAAATTGGCCGGTTAATGAAATTTATTCCGCGCTCAGTTATGACCGGTTTTGTGAATGCATTAGCTATTTTAATTTTCAGCGCACAATTGACTCATTTCAAAGGCGAATCATGGGTAATGTATGCGATGGTTGCAGGAGGACTTGCCATTATTTATCTGTTTCCTCGAATAACTAAGGTAATTCCTTCACCACTTGTTGCAATAATAATTATTACGATCATTTCAATTGCTGCGGGGGCACATGTTAGAACAGTCGGTGATATGGGACAATTAACACAATCACTACCGACTTTTTTGATTCCTGACATACCATTTACAATCGATACATTAAAAATTATCTTTCCAACTTCATTAGCCATCGCATTAGTTGGTTTGTTGGAGTCACTATTAACCGCACAAATTGTGGATGATATGACCGATACAGCAAGCGATAAAAATAAAGAAGCGAGAGGTCAAGGCATTGCAAATATCGTTTCCGGACTTTTCGGTGGAATGGCTGGCTGTGCTATGATTGGTCAATCTGGAATAAATGTTAAATCCGGTGGGCGTGGACGGCTATCAACATTTGTTGCTGGAATATTTTTAATGATATTAATTGTTATCCTAAATAATTTACTCGTCCAAATTCCGATGGCAGCTTTAGTTTCCGTAATGATTATGGTATCAATTGGGACTTTTGATTGGTCCACGTTAAAGAAATTACACAAAATGCCCAAAAGTGATGCAGCCGTTATGTTAGTTACCGTTATTATTGTTGTTGTAACGAATAATCTTTCAATCGGAGTTATTAGCGGTGTTCTCTTAAGCGCGATTTTCTTTGCTGCAAAAATTTCTAACGTTCATGTAGAAAGTGAATTGAAATCACATGCACATTCAAAGATTTATTATGTAAAAGGACAATTATTCTTTGCATCAGTATCTGAGTTCATTACACACTTTAATTTTAATGATGATGTTGAAACGATAATTATTGATGTAACCGAAGCACATATTTGGGACGACTCCGCAGTAGGCGCCATTGACAAAGTCATCTTAAAATACCGCGAGAAAAACAAACAAATTGATATAATCGGATTAAATAAAGCAAGCTCATCACTAATAGATAAATTAGCTATTCATAATAAATAGTACAAAAAAGCTTGGAACACCAAGCTTTTTCACTTTTTTAATAGCTCTCTTTTATGAAAGATTGTTACTTTGTTAAAATACTAAATAATATTGAAAATGCTGAGTGGATTGGAGCGGAATACGAGACTCCTGCGGGATATAGAGGAAAGGTCGAGACCCCACAGACGGAACGTCAAGGAGTTAGAAAAGTAGAGGCGGCTTGCTTATCGACGTACGAACTGGAGGGCATCGACTGAGATAAAGGAATCACGGTGAACCCAAAGGGTGAATCGATGATGACTTATCGTAGGGAGGTGACCGGAAGTTCGATAGTCGATAGCCGCCGGAACTAGACAGGCTCGACTTCCTCCCCGCGGAAAGCGAGTACCTGCAGCGGAAAGGAACGGACCATTTTTTATTCCATGACTTTTAAAGGTATTTCAAGCTAAAATAGCGTATACATCAATAAAGGAAATGAGTTTTCGAAAGATAGGTGATGATGAAATGGAAATGATCAAAAACCTGATTCACAGCCAAAAGCAATTTTTTTCTTCTGGCCAAACGAAAGGCCTTGATTTCCGTATAAAAAATTTAAAAACCTTAAAATCAATGATTATTGAGAATGAAAATGCATTAATGGAAGCATTAAATAAGGATTTAAATAAATCCGAATTCGAAGCATATACGACCGAAATCGGTTTTGTCTTATCAGAAATATCCTTTACCTTAAAAAATATAAAAAAATGGTGTAAGCCTAAACGAACGAAATCAACACTAACCCATTTCGGCTCTAAAGGATATGTTTACAAAGAACCTTATGGAATCGCGTTAATTATTTCGCCATGGAATTATCCTATTAACCTTGCCCTTGCACCAATGATTGGAGCCATTGCTGCAGGTAATTGTGCAATTCTTAAACCTTCAGAATTAACGCCAAATACATCAGGATTATTAAAAATATTAATAAATAAATATTTTCCAACCGAATATATTGAGGTAATTGAAGGCGATTCACAAATAAGCCAAGCATTATTAAATGAAGATGTCGATTATATTTTTTTCACAGGAAGCACCCATGTTGGAAAATTAGTAATGGAGGCAGCCGCAAAGCATTTAACACCTGTAACACTAGAGCTAGGCGGGAAAAGTCCAACTATTGTACATAGCGATGCAAAGCTCACCCTTGCGGCTAAACGAATCGTATGGGGAAAACTATTGAATGCTGGACAAACATGTGTCGCTCCGGACTATTTATTTGTACATGAATCAATAAAATACTCATTCATTGAAGAGGTAAAAAAAGCAATATCTGACCTTTATGGATTGAATATATTAAACAATTCAAACTACACAAAAATTATTAATAAACATCATTTCCGACGATTAACTAAGATGATTGCAGAAACTGGAGGGCAAATTCAATTAGGCGGGAACTGGGAAGAAGATCAACAAAAAATTGAACCAACAATCATCGAAAATGTTACTTGGAATGACTCAACAATGGCAGAGGAGATTTTCGGACCAATTATTCCACTTATTACGTATCAAAATATAGAGGAAATCATCAAGCATCTTTCATCTAGTCCAAAACCACTAGCATTATACTTGTTCACTGAAAGTAATCAAGTTAGTAATAGATTGATCGAGGAACTTTCGTTTGGGAGTTGCTGCATAAATGATACAGTTTATCAAATTGCCAATCCCCATTTACCATTTGGAGGTGTAGGTGCGAGTGGAACAGGTTCTTACCATGGAAAAAAGAGCTTTGACGAATTTTCTCATGAAAAAAGTGTTTTAAAACAAACGACGTTATTCGATATTCCTTTACGCTATCCGAACAATAAAAATGGTTTAGGATTGATTAAGAAAATAATGAAATGAATTAAAATGGTGTATCGTGAAGTGATACACCATTTTTATTTTCGTTATTGAATTAAATAATCATATACTGCCTTACCGATTCGGGCAATAACTTGCTTCCCCTCAAATTGATTATTTAATTGATCGATTAGTACTGTAATTAATACTTGATCGTCATTATGCCTAATAATTGCAACATCATGCTCAACACCGGGGATTTCCCCTGTTTTATTAGCGACAAATACATGATCCAGATCCATCATTGCAGGTAATTTATCTTGAAACTGCTGACCGGTAAGGATATTCAATATTTCATGACTACTCTTTGAAGTAAGAAATCGATTTTCCGCGATTTCCTTTAGGAATTTTACCATATCGGATGCAGAAGTAACATTATCTAATCCCTTATCCCTGGCCACATAATCCATTAATCTTCTTTCTAGTTTTGTATGTTTGCATCCTAGAAGTTTATTAAATTGATTAATCGTTTCCTGACCAATTAGATCAATCATCATATTTGTTGCCGTATTATCTGAAACGATAATCATTAATGTCAAAAGATCCTTAACTGATAAAAGGGTTCCTTCTGTTAAATATTGAATAACGCCGGCCCCCCCTACTTTATGATCCGGCTTCACCACTATTTTCTCTTCTAAATCTATTTTCCCTAATTCAGCTTGTCGATAAGCAGCTATAATAACTGGAATCTTTATTAAGCTAGCAGAAGACATTTCGCGTTCACTATTTTTACTAATTATCGTCTCTTCGTTTATTTCTACGACTATGCTTACATTGCCTATTGACTGTTCGATAATCCCTTCGATTTGTTTTCTTAACCTTTTTGCACTTCTCATTATCATGATCCACTCGTAAGTAGTGCTTCTTTATTCATTCCAGGGTGATTATTGTATAAGTGACAGGCGACAAAATGTTCTTCTTCTATTTCTTTCCATTCTGGAATTTTCGATTGACATATATCAATTGCAGCCGGACATCTCGTTCGAAATACACACCCACTCGGAGGATTTATCGGACTCGGTATTTCCCCTTTTAAAATAATTCTTTCACGTTTATCTTCAATTTCAGGATCTGGTATTGGGATTGCTGAAAGTAATGCCTGTGTATATGGATGAAGTGGATTTTTATATAAATTACTACTACTTGTTAATTCCACTAAATGTCCAAGATACATGACACCTATGCGATCACTAATATGTTTTACCATTGATAAATCATGAGCAATGAATAGGAAAGTAAGTTTTTTCTCTTTCTGAAGCTTTTTTAACAGGTTTACTACTTGCGCTTGAACAGAAACATCTAGCGCTGAAATCGGTTCATCAGCAATTATAAACTCCGGATCTAACGCTAAAGATCTTGCAATCCCAATACGTTGACGTTGCCCTCCGCTAAATTCATGAGGGTAGCGATTTGCATGCTCGCGATTTAAACCGACATCTTCTAAAAGTTCATAAACCCTTTGACGTCGTTCTTCTTTATTTTTAAATAATCCATGCACTTCCATTGGCTCAGAAATAATCTCTTGTACTGTTGAACGTGGGTTTAATGATGCATACGGATCTTGAAAAATCATTTGTATTTTACGATTAAAGGCAAACTGTTCCCTTTTATTTAATAGGTGAATATTTTTCCCTTTATATAAAACTTCACCTTCAGTAGGTTGATACAGCCTCATTATTAATCTACCAGTTGTTGACTTTCCGCAGCCTGATTCCCCAACTAGTCCGAAGGTTTCACCCTCATTTATATGAAAACTAACATTATCAACCGCTTTTAACCATGCCCCTTTTCCAACTTCAAAATGCTTCTTTACATGATTAATTTCTAAAACTTTGTTTATCTCCATATGTATACCTCCAAACTAGATCCAATAGCGACTTGCTGCACAAAGTTCTTTCTTATATGTTCCGGCTATTTCTTCTATCACGATTGATTTCCCAGTATTCGGTGAATGAATCATTTTCCCTTCTCCGTAATAAATAGCGACATGATGAATATGCCCTTTTCCTTCATCATAAGCAAAAAATAGTAAATCACCTGGCTGAATATGTTGAATCTCTACATTTATTCCTCCATCTGCCTGCTCATGTGCATCCCTTGCGATTATACGGCCAGCAGCCTTACACATCGAATAGCTGAATCCGGAACAATCAAAACCGAATCCACTCATCCCTCCCCAAAGATATGGAAGTCCGATAAATTTTTCCGCTTCGTGAATAATAAATTCCCCATTTTGTTTAGGAATTTCGTTTGCTTTAAAAATATGAATATCTTCATTTTTCAAGTAACCGTAACCGGAAGGTACTTTAACTTTAATATAATCTTCACGTATTTCTACTATTGGCAATGCCGTTTGATAACTGACTTCCATCCATTTGTTATTTGGATCTTTGTACAGGGTGGCTATTGGTTGATAAACTACGGCTACTTGATCAAATTTATCTTCTTCCTCTTCTTTTTTCATTAATTGATTCAACGGAATCCATCCAGGGTAGCCACGGTCATCCTTCTTACTTAATTGACTTGGAATTACACAGAATGCCCAATCTCCGTTAATCTCTAATACTTGAACCTCTTCACCTAGTAAAACTTGAGATTGCACCAGATTGTCATTGCAAAGATCTAGTTTTGTATCATAAGTTAATGAATGTAGCCATTTTGGGATATCTACTGGATTTGAAATGGCATCCACATCTATTTGTCTCGCTGAATCTTTCGATGTCCATAAAGTTGCAACTGCTACATTTATTTGATAAAGTTCCATATTCCCCTCCAAGGTTTACTTTATTTGAGGAAAAAACCTTATCAACAGATACGCATGATAAGGTTTCTTCCAAGTTCCAATAATCTACCACTCTATTTATTCAATGGTTGTTTTCGTAAAGTTTGTGTTTGGGTCTCAACACTGACCGTTCCTTTCCGCTACAGGCACTTGCTTTCCACGGGAAGGAAGTCGAGCCTCCTCGACGCTACGCGTCTGTGGGGTCTCGACCTTTCCTCTATATCCCGTAGGAGTCAAGTGCCTTTTGCTCCAATCCACTCAGCGTTTTCAATAATGTTACGTGTATCAATCCCTTAGAAAAGATCTCTACTCAATATATGCCCATTTTAGTTCTAAGTAGCCAACCGGGTGACGAACAATGCCTTTTACATTGTCTTTTTGTAATGTCACTTGGTTATAGAAATGGATTGGGATAATCGGCATTTCATCAAATAGAATTTTTTCTGCTTCGTGCATCATTTCAAATCGTTTCGTTTCGTCTGCTTCATTTTTCGCATCTTTAATTAACTGATCAAACTTTTTATTGCTCCATGCTGTTCTATTCATCGTATGTCCTGTTTGGAAGTTTTCTAAGAAGTTAATTGGATCCGCATAATCAGCTAGGAATGAACTTCTTGATAACTGGAATTTAAATTTTTTCTGTTCTTCTTGGAAAACATTCCACTCCATATTTGCTAGTTTAATATCGACACCTAAATTTTCTTTAATCATTGCTTGCATTGTTTCAGCGATTTTTTGATGGGCAGGGCTTGTGCTGTATGTTAGCGTGATTGCAGGAAGTTTCTTATAACCTTCTTCCTTCATTCCTTTTTCTAATAACGCTTTTGCTTCTTTTGCATCAAATTTAATTAAATCTCCACCCGCTTCACGAAAATCCTTTCCATCTGGTTGGTTAAAACCATTTGAAACAAAACCGTGTGCAGCTTTTTCTTTATTTTTTGTGACGAAATCAACGATTTGCTGTTGATCGATTGCCATTGCAAACGCTTTTCGAATATTAACATTTTGGAAAGGCTCCAATTTTAAATTGAAACGATAAAAATACGTTCCCGCTTGATCTTCAATTTGTTCTTTGCCTTCTTTAAAGATTTGTTCACTTGCTTCAGCTGGAATACCGGAAGTGTCTAATTCATCATTTTGATACATTTGATATTCTGTCGTAGCATCATTAACCATTGCCCATGTTACTTTGTCTAATTTAACATTAGCCGCATCCCAATAATTTTCGTTTTTGGCCATTTCCATATTGCTGTCATGTTCCCACTTCGTTAATTTAAATGGACCGTTCGCAACAAAAGAATCTGCCTCAGCAAACCATTTTGGATTAGCTTCAGCCACCTTTTGATTAATCGGGAAAAATGCTGGATTAGCAATGACACTTAAGAAATATGCTTGAGGACTTGTCAATACAACCTCAAACGTTTTTTCATCCACCGCTTTTACTTTGACATCATCTATTTTACCTTTTCCGGTATTAAACGCTTCTCCACCCTCAATGAAATATCCTAAGAATGATGCTGGTGATCCTGTTTTAGGGTCAAGAAGGCGCTTCCACGCATATTCGAAATCTCCTGCAGTAACTGGATCCCCATTCGACCATTTTGCATTTTCGCGAATATGGAATGTATATGTTTTTCCATCCTTACTAACATCCCATTTCTCTGCAGTTGCTGCTTCTGGATTATGATCCTGACCTAATCTTGTTAACCCTTCCATTAAATTGTTTAAAGAGCTCCATGAATACGAATCAAATCCAATTGGTGGATCAAACGAGGTAGGTTCTGCCCCATTATTTAGCCGTAATACTTGTTCTACCTTTTTATCCTTATTATCGTTCTTATTCGTGTCTTTCTCGTCCTCTTTACCAGCTTCTTTTGAAGTGGTACATGCTGCTAAAGAAAAAACGAGGAAAAGCGTCATTATTGTACCGATAAGCTTCTTCATCATACTCCCCCTTATATTCTTTAATATTATTTCATCTACGAGCTCTGGCCCATAGTCGAAATCGAAAGCTGTCTTGCCCTTTCATCTTGAAGCCAGCAGCTAACATGATGATTGGCTGAAAAACTGTACGTATCAGGATAAACTTTTTCACATACTTCCATAGCAAACGTACATCTGGCAGTGAATGGACAACCGATTGGCGGTGCAAACAGATCAGGTGGTGATCCTGGTATCGGAACCAATTCCTCATCTTCTAAATCAAGTCTTGGAACCGAACTTAATAGTCCTTTCGTATATGGATGCTTAGGTTTATAAAAAATTTCCTTCCTCGTTCCTGTTTCAACAATTTTCCCGGCGTACATGACAGCGATTCGATCGGCAACTTGAGCAACCACACCTAAATCATGAGTAATCAAAATAATCGATACGCCTGTTTTCTCTTGAATCTCTTTAAATAACTCAAATATTTGAGCTTGGATTGTTACATCCAAGGCGGTTGTAGGTTCATCAGCAATAATAATTTCCGGTTCGCAAATTAACGCCATCGCAATTACAATACGTTGCCTCATCCCACCACTAAATTGATGAGGGTATTGCTTTAATCTTTCTTTGGGATTTGAAATGCCAACTAACTGAAGAATGGAAAGAACTTTTTTTATCGCTTCTGTTTTTGATATATTTTGATGCTGTCGAATCGATTCAATTAACTGATCGCCTATCGTTAATGTTGGGTTCAATGCGGTCATAGGATCTTGAAAAATCATAGAAATTTCTGCTCCGCGAATCGACCTTAACCCTTTTTCACTCATCTTAGTCAAATCCTTATTTTTATAAAGGATGGCACCATCTGTTATTTTCCCTGAAGATTTTGGAATCAAGCCGATGATACTTTGTGATGTTACACTTTTCCCGCATCCCGATTCACCGACAATCGCTAATATTTCACCTTTTTTCAATTCTAGGTGAACACCTCTTACAGCTTGAACTGTTCCTCCATAGGTTGAAAATGACACATGCAAATTCTGAATTTCTAGGACGTTCTCCATCATTCTACCTCCTTAACTTCGGATCTAGCGCATCCTGTAAGCCATCACCAAGAACATTAAAAGCAAACATTGTTAATGAAATAAAGAATGCAGGGAAAAATAATGTCCACCAATGTCCCGACAAAATGGCAGGTAATCCATCATTTGCCATCACTCCCCAACTGGCAAAAGGAGCTTGTATCCCTAAACCGATAAAACTTAAAAAAGCTTCTGCGAAAATAGCGCTTGGAACGGTTAATGTCATTTGCACGATAATAGTTCCCATCGTGTTAGGTAATAAATTTTTTCGGATAATTCGAGCCGTTTTCGTCCCAAAGGTTTTGGATGCTAATACATATTCATAATTTTTGATTTGCAGCACCTGGCCACGGACAATCCTTGCCATACCAACCCATCCAGTAACAGATAAAGCGACAATGATTGTTTTTAATCCCGGCCCCATAACTACCATAAGCAAAATAACAACTAACAAATATGGCAATCCATATAATACCTCTACGACTCGCATCATATAATGATCAACTTTTCCACCTTTGTACCCGGCTATTCCGCCGTAAATGACCCCAATGATGAAATCGATGAGGGCTGCCATAACACCAACAAATAAAGAAATTCTCGCTCCATACCATGTCCTCGTGAAAACATCTCTCCCCAAATTATCTGTCCCAAACCAGTGTGTGGATGAAGGAGCGAGATTTTGGTCTTTGAGCGTGACCTTGGTAACACTTTGAGGCGAAAACATTGGACCAATGATTGCCATGATAATGAGAAGAACAAATATGATTAGCCCAAACATCGCTAATTTATTTTTCAATAATCTTCTCCATACATCTTGCCAATAAGAGATGCTAGGGCGGACAACTGCTTCGGCGATGCCTTTTTTCTTATTCACTGGAACGAACCATTCAGTTGGTATATTGGGTCTAATTTGCTGATCCTCTTGTTTTAAAGCGCCCACTCAAGTTCACTCCTTTTTATGTAACTTAATTCGTGGATCTAGCACGCCATACGCTAGGTCTACAACGAATAACATTAAAATAAGAAATACACTATAAAAGACCGTTGTTCCCATAATCACTGGATAATCACGGGTATTAATACTTTCCACAAAATATTTCCCCATTCCAGGAATAGCAAAGATTTTTTCAATAACAAAACTTCCAGTAAGAATTCCTGCTGTTAACGTACCAAGTATCGTAATAACAGGCATAAGAGCATTACGAAGTGCATGCTTTATAACTATTTTTACCGGAGATAGACCTTTCGCCCTTGCCATTTTAATATAGTCCTGCGTTAATACTTCAAGCATACTTGAACGGGTTAAGCGTGCTATAATCGCCATCGGACCTGTTGCAAGAGCGGCTGTTGGTAAGATCATATGCTTTGTACTTGCCCAAGTAGCTGCGGGTAGTAGATGCCAATTAACAGCAAATTGTTGAATTAATAGCGTAGCCATTACAAAGTTTGGAATCGATATACCTAATACTGCAATTGTCATAGCTAAGTAATCAATCACTCCATTATGTTTTAATGCAGCTAAAACACCTAAGATAATCCCTGATATAACAGCTATGATTAGCGCAGTTATACCTAATTCAAAGGAAACTGGAAATCCTCGCCCTAACATATCGTTTACTGTTTGGGACGGCTTTTTAATGGAAGGTCCAAAGTCGAATTGTGCGATTGATTTTAGATAAATGAAATATTGCTCATAAAGTGGTTTGTCCAAATGATAATGTGCTTCTAAGTTTTTGCGCACATGTTCATTTGTATTTCGTTCTTCATTAAAAGGAGAACCAGGAATTGAATGCATTAAAAAAAAGGTTAATGTCGTAATTACCCAAATTGTAATGAGCATGGCTACGAATCTTTTAACTATGTATCTTCCCATTACATGATGCACCTCCCTCTATGTATTCGGTTACATTTTAATCAACTGAAGAATTGATATATTTAGATTATATTAATTTATCAAAATTTTCAATACAGATTCAAAATAAGTTTTAGATTGGTTTTTCTTTATACTCTTTTCGTAAAGTTTGATGTTATTGATTAGTATGAAGGAGATTGTGATTTCCGCTCCAGGGTGCTCGCTTTCCGCGGGGCGGGCGGTGAGCCCGCAGGAGTCTCGCACCCTTCCGCTCCAATCAACATGGCGTAAATATCAACACTGAACTTAGGGTAAATATATAAGAAAGGCAATCAGATAGACTGAATGCCTTTGATATGAATATTCGACTTATTTCGGACGATGATTAAGAAAGTTCTTATAAGCGAAACCTTCTACTTGTTCCTCTGAATAGTATTTTAATAGTTCATTTACTAAGTTTTGATATTTTGAGGAGTCTTCTAGATTTTTTACCTTTGTCGAGATTCCGTCAAAATCGGAACCAAAACCGATTTTGTCAACACCGCCTAATGAACAAAAATGATCAATATGTTTAATAAGGTCAGGTATGGTTGCCTTTTCACTTTCATTTATAAATGGTGGATTAAAAACAACATGAATTAAGCCGTCTTTTTCAAATAATGCTCTTGCTTGCTGATCTGTTAAGTTTCTAACATGATTACATAGTACTTTGGCATTTGAGTGGCTGGCGATTGGAAAATCAGCTATTTCAATCACATCCCAAAATGCTTTTTCGCATAAATGAGAGACGTCGGTTAATATACGATGCTGATTATTGAATTGCACAATTTCTTTACCGAAAGATGTGAGTCCAGCGCCACGTGGCTCCCCTGCCCCATCAGCCGCTAGATTTGCGTTATTCCAAGTAAGACCAACAGATAAAACACCTAACTCATGCAAAATACTAAGTTTTTGTATATCATTTCCGATTGCATCGACGCCTTCCAAGGTTAGCATCGCACCTATTTCATTTTCTTTTAATTGATCAAAATCACGCCAATTCATAATCTGCTTCATTTCAATGTTCTTGGCTAAAACTTCATTTTTTAAATAGTAAATTTGATCAAGGGCAGCCTGAAATTTCTGATCCGATTTAATATCTGGATCAATAAAGATTGCAAAGGATTGTACTTTGACATCTCCTTTTTGCAATCGAACTTTGTTCGTGTCCAATTCTATTGATTCTGAATAGCGTAAAGTGCCCTTTGCATCCGCTAATTTCATTAATGCATCACAATGTAGATCGATAATTTGCATTGTTTTCACCTCATATACTAGATTGAATGAATCGTTGAAAGATTCTTTGTGAGATCGGATCGCCATGGACAGCCAATGGCTCTGGATGCCATTGAAGTCCCACTACAAATTTATGTGTTTTACTTTCTATCGCCTCAATAACACCATCTGATGAACGAGCAACCACTTCAAATGGCTTAGGAACCTTCTTGACAGCTTGGTGATGAAAAGAGTTCACTTTAAATTGAACTTGACCTGCAATTTCTGCTAGTAAACTATTTTTTTCTACTTGAACATAGTGAGACAAATGATACCTTACCGCATTTTGGCTATGCTGAAGGACAGGCGTGTCAATCTGACTATATATATCTTGGTACATATCCCCTTCAACAGCTATATTTAATATTTGAATTCCTCTGCAAATGGCTAAAATTGGCTTATCAAGCTTAAGCATATGTTGAATTAATTCTATTTCATAATGATCCCTTCCAGGTGAAATCGACCCTAATTTTTGATGAGGTTCTTCACCAAATAGTGTAGGATCAATATCTCCTCCACCAGATAAAACTAATCCATCTAATTTTTTCGCTAAATGGGCTGCATCGCCAACCACTCCTGCTGGCAATATGACTGGAATGCCGCCGGCTTGAATGACAGACTGTAAATAGTCATTCCCAAGTGTATGCTTCCAATCAAATTCCACATGCGCTGTAATTCCTATAAGAGGCTTCACTTGCTATCTCCCCCTTGTGTCATTTTCTTTTGTACGTAAGGTCATTATACTTTATTTTATCAATAAAATATTATGAATGTTGTAAATATTTAAAAGGAATCTTTAACTATTTCGAGAATTGTTATTTATATAAAGAGAGGGAGGGATTTGCTTGGAGCTTTTCTATTACGTTTCGGGGATATTACAGGCGAAAATACTAATGGGAGAAAAAATAGAGATTCACACTATAAATAAAAATATGAATTCATGTGTCTTTTCTATGGAGAGAATTCAAAACATCCTCCATGAAGGGAAGCATTTGAACTGGACGGAAAGAGAAACAGTATTATTGAATTCTGGTGAACAGTTTACACGCTATGAAAAAGTCGCAGATTCCGTCTGGATCTATGCGATGACTGGAGGAAAGCAACCAATTGATTTAGTAATAGAGCATAATCAAATTATTGCATTCCTTTATCATGAAGGGGTAGATAGTGCAGTCTTAGTTGTCCCGGGTTACGAACAATTAACACCGCTAAAAATGTGGAATCATTCCTTGCTTTCCAATGCTTCATTTGAAATTCAGCATATTGGTAAAATCGATATTGAGATGAGAGATGGTGTGAAATTAGCAACGGAGATCTGGCTGCCGAAAAATTTGAAATCGGGAACACGAATCCCTACGATATTGATTAGAACGCCATACGGAAGAATGTCATACGGATTAAATAAACTTCGTTTTGTCCAACGAGGATTTGCTGTCATTTCACAAGATGTGAGAGGACGGGAAGATTCCGAAGGAGAATGGCTCCCGATGTATCATGAAATGAATGATGGTGATGATACGCTAAATTGGATTGCTTCGCAAAGCTGGTCTGATGGGAATGTTGGGATGATTGGTTCCTCCTACAGCGGATTTGTTCAATGGGCTGCTGCAGCAAGTGGAAACCCCCATTTAAAAGCAATAATAAGCATTGTCACGGCAGGCACTCCATTTGGGGATTTACCTCGAAAAGATGGTCTTTATTCTTCCGGATTAATGGCATGGATTTTTATGATGGCTCAACAAAGAACAAATAGAGATGCATTAAAACGGGATGATTGGGATGAGGTGCTAGCCATTCGTCCGCTCAAGGATATTCCGAAAAAAGCACTCGGTTTTGACATTCCTTTTTGGAATGAGTGGATGGAACATCCTGACTACGATGAGTTTTGGGCATCCTTTGATTGGTCAAAACTAGGTGAAAAAATCAATGTACCTTCCCTTTATATTTCTGGTTGGTATGATGATGATGGAAATGGCACGACAGAGGCATGGGAGCTAAATCAGCAACATCAACGTGAGAATCAAAAGTTAATTTTGGGGCCGTGGTATCATAATGCAAATGCTACACGTGAGATTCATCATGTCCAATTTGGTTTAAATGCGATTCGATATGATCTTGATCTATTATGTCAGCGTTGGTATGATCGCTTTTTGAAAGGAATTGAAAATGGAGTAGAAAGAGAAACACCCGTTGAATTTTATACAGTTGGTGAGAATCAATGGAAAAAGGCCGACAACTGGCCTCCTATCAATGTGGATTTAACAAGCTTTTATCTTCAAAGTAAAAAATGCGCTCAAACAAGATTCGGTGATGGCACAATAAGCATCTCCCCTTCAAAGATTGATGGCAGTGATCATTATCTATTTGATCCGAAGGACCCTGCCCCCTATTTAATAGATGTGTCAGAAAATGAGTGCAGTGTTCCGGAAAATTATCGGGACGTAGAAATTAGAAAAGATGTGTTAGTCTATACTTCCGAACCTTTGAATGAGGAGATTGAGATCGCCGGTGATATTTACGCAATCATTTATGCTGCTACTTCTGCAAAAGATACCGACTGGTTAGTTCGGATAACCGATGTCGATGAAATGGACAATTCCATTCGCCTATCGGATGGAATGATTCGCGCTAGATATCGATCATCCTATGAAGATCCAAAATTAATTACTCCTCATCAAATTGAAAAATATGAAATAAAATTATCTAAAATTGCTCATTTATTTAAGAAAGGGCATCGTATCCGCATTGCTATTACGTCCGGAGCAAAAAATGCTTCTTTTCCGAATCATAATACCGGAAACAATCCGGCTACTGACAAAGAATGGGTAATAGCAGAACAAACGGTTTTCCATTCAGAGCAATATCCAAGTCATATCAAATTTCCAATTGTGGGTAAAATGGGGCATACTAAATAAGAGTATTTATAGTAAGGAGTACACCCATGATTAGAACGTTAGCAGTTACAAAAACTTATGAGTTACTATACGATGTTTCGCTTGAGGAATTATCTTCTTCCAAATATATATGGTATTGGATAGACTTCGATCGTCCTACCGAAGAAGAAATTTTGAAATTAAGAAATCCATTAAAATTTCATCCTCTAGCAATTGAGGACTGTATTCATAAACTTCAAAGGCCAAAATTAGATTATTATGAAGATCATACATTTTTTGTTATGCACAGTCTCCATCCTGATGAGTTAGTAAAAGAAGAAATCAATATTTTTCTAGGAGATAATTTTGTTGTTACTTTTCACCATCACAAAGCAAAGGAAATTACTGAGGTATGGAATCGCTTTATCGAAAGCGAATCCTTGGAAAATTGGGACTCTTACCTTATTTTATATGAAGTGATGGACAAAATTGTTGATAATTATTTTCCGATTATTTATAAGTTTGAAGATCAGCTTAATGAAATTGAGGACAATTCTAAAGATGAAACAATGGAAGTGTTGTTAGAGAGTTTATTTGATACGAGGCATGATCTGCTATCGATGCGAAATACGGTCACACCTATGAGCGATTTACTATATCGCATGTTAAATTCCCACCGTTTAGAAGGGATTCAAAAGAGAATCGCCTATTTTGCCGATATCCACGATCACTTGTTAAAACTTGCTGGCATGATCGATTCCAGTCGGGAATTAACAGCAGACATTAGGGACAGCTATCTATCATTAAACGCACATCAAACAAACCGTGTCATGAAAGTTCTTACAGTAATCACCACCATCTTTATGCCGTTAACACTAATCGCAGGAATTTACGGAATGAACTTTGATTACATGCCCGAATTACATGGGAAATTTGGCTATTTCATTATCCTATTCATCATGTTTTTTATTGGAGCAGGCATGTCCATATGGTTTATGAAAAAGGGTTGGTTTAAATAAAAGGATTTTTTTAAAAGATTGTTGCTTTTAAAAAAACGCAGAGTGGATTGGAGCGGAGGGAGCTTGACTCCTGCGGGAAATAGAGGAAAGGTCGAGACCCCGCAGGCGCGATAGTGCTGAGAAGGCTCGACTTCCTCCCCGCGGAAAGCAAGCTCCTGCAGCGGAAAGAAACGGACAATATTTTCACATTTTCAATACCCGTATGACGTGGTAAAATATAAAATATTCAAAAGAGTGATTTAAAAGGAGCTGATAAACGTGTCTAACTTTCTTTTGTTTACTTTTATGTGTATTTGCTTAATTATTTTACCAGGTCCGGATACTGCAATTACAACAAAAAATACATTAAGTTTTGGAAGACAAGGTGGATTTCAAACTCTTTTTGGAACATGTTGTGCACTATGTGTTCATACCTTTGCGGTTATCGTTGGACTATCGGCAATAATCGTTAAATCTGCTATTCTTTTTTCTATTATTAAATATGTAGGTGCCATTTATTTAATCTATTTAGGGATAAAAACATTATTATCCATTAAGCAAGACATGAACAGTGATGCGACTGAAGTAAAAAGCAACAAGAGCCAATCTCTTTTTCTTCAAGGCTTTTTAACAAATCTATTGAACCCAAAAGTTGCCGTATTCTTTTTAACTTTTCTACCTCAGTTTTTAAATCCATCGGAGAATTCGTGGAGTCAATTTCTTATAATGGGAATCACATATATTGTTCTGACAGTGATTTGGTTTCTGGTGTATATTACGTTAATTCAAAGAATCAATGTCTTTATGAAAAAGCCTAAAACTCAAAAATTTATTCAAGGGATCACAGGCGTAGTTTTAGTCGGCTTTGCGATAAAACTTGCTTTTGAAAAGGCCGCTTTCAAGTAGACGGAAACCCGGCACAAATATTAAAGAAAATTAATATTGTAGACATTTAAAATTATGGTAAAATGAAATCAAGTTAATGATTTGGTTGGAGATTCAGAGAGACCACACAACATTTTAGTACGATTACTAATATGCTTGTTGTGGTCTCTTTTTGTATTCTTACTTTTATTACTTATGTTTATGGAAACGATCCTACAAAGGGGGGATTCAAATGAAAAACACTTTTTCAGAAAATACCCGAACTGAAAACTTTGAACAAATGAGCAAAGGTAAATACGATCTTTTCATTATCGGTGGAGGGATTACCGGTGCGGGGATTGCTTTAGACGCTGTTACACGCGGGATGAAAGTTGCTTTAGTAGAAATGCAGGATTTTGCTGCCGGAACATCGAGCCGATCGACCAAACTTATCCATGGAGGGCTCCGTTATTTAAAACAATTTGAAATAAATGTTGTCAAAGAAGTTGGAAGAGAACGTGCAATTGTTTATGAAAATGGCCCTCATGTAACTACACCTGAATGGATGCTTCTTCCCTTCCATAAAGGCGGAACTTTCGGCGGTTTTACCACTTCCATCGGACTGAAATTATATGACTTTTTAGCACAAGTAAAAAAAACAGAACGCCGTACAATGTTATCTGCTGAAGAAACCTTACAGAAGGAACCCCTAATTAAAAAAGAAGGATTAAAAGGTGGCGGCTATTATGTCGAGTACCGTACAGATGATGCGAGATTAACAATCGAAGTAATGAAAGCTGCTATAGAAAATGGGGCTAATGTTGCTAACTATGCGAAAGCGGAACAATTTATTTATGATAGTCACAAAAAAATTATTGGTGTAATTGTTCGCGATTTATTAACAAATAAAGAGATTGAGATTCATGCTGCAAAGTTTGTAAATGCCGCAGGGCCTTGGGTAGATCAAGTTAGAGGAATAGATTACTCAAAAAACAATAAACAATTGCGATTAACAAAAGGAATTCATCTAGTTTTTGACCAATCTGACTTTCCATTGCGACAAGCAGTTTATTTTGATACACCAGATGAACGAATGATTTTTGCTATTCCACGTGATGGTAAGACATATGTTGGGACAACTGATACCTTTTATGATAAAGATACTGCTCATCCAAAGATGCTTTCATCTGATCGTGATTATATCATTAATGCTATTGGCTATATGTTCCCGGATGTAAAAATTACAAAAGACGTTGTAGAATCCAGTTGGGCGGGGGTTCGTCCACTTATTTACGAACAAGGCAAAGATCCTTCCGATATTTCAAGGAAGGATGAAATATGGGAAGCGGACAGCGGCTTAATTACGATTGCGGGCGGTAAATTGACCGGATACCGTAAGATGGCTGAAAATGTCGTTGATATAGTAGCAAAAGAAGTATCTGCCACACAGCAAAAGAATTTAAAACCATGTCAAACCATTCACTTTCCTATTTCTGGAGGGAATCTAGGTGGTTCCTCCAATTATAAATCCTTCATTAATAAAAAAGCGCATGAAGCCATTCAATTTGGATTAACTGAAGAAGAAGGATATGCACTTGCAAGTAAATATGGTACAAATGTTGATTATCTATTCGACTATGCAATGAATTATAAGGAACTCGTCGAAGACCGGTTAACACCTTTTGTATACGCACAACTGATGTATGCAATTGAAAAGGAAATGGTCCTAAAACCTGTCGACTTCTTTATTCGACGTACGGGTGCTCTATTTTTTAATATTAACTGGGTAAAAAGATGGAAAGAGCCTGTTCTTGCAAAAATGGAAGAAGTGTTTGGTTGGGATCCGGAACAAACGAAAGAATATACCGCTGAATTAGAAAAAGAATTAAAAGATGCGGTTGTACCAATTGACGAGCAAGTATTCTAAAAATTGAGGGGTGAACCCTTGAAAAAAGTTCACCCTTGTAACTGTTTCTGATATTTACTGTGTTCATTCGTAATGCCAAGAAATTCAAATCCATTATTTTGATAAAATTGATTTAGTTTTTTATTGAATGCGACACAATCTAATTTCAAATATTTCTTATCTGTTTGAAGATGCCCTTCTTCCAACCATTTAAAAACGTCTTTCCCAATTCCATGCTTCATATAATTTGGCTTAACGGCAAGTCTATGTAAATAAATAGAATCCGCTGGAGCTTCCCCCCAAATTTGTTGGTCCCACTCATTTTGCTCGGAGTATAATGTGAAAGTCGCAACAATTTCCGAATCCATTATTGCCACATATGTCAGCTGATCAGCAATACAATGGATGATTTCTTGATCTTCTCCCCCATCTAATAAATATTGCCACTGGTCAATTCCTTGCTCTTGTATCCATGTTGCTGCTTCTTTTAATAGACGAATGATATAGTCTCCCTCTTCGATAGCAGCCAATCTAATATAAAATTTGTTCAATCGAATCTTCCCCTTCTTATTTATACATCTTATCTTAATTTAAAGGATTCATTGGTGTATAATCAATAGTTTTCGATATTTATACAAATAATTAGTTCTCTTTCCAATCTTCTAAATGATATATTTATTGTGTATAAATAAAAAACATTTCACGGAGGTGAACCCTTCACATATGTGGAGGAAATAATTGGACATAGTAAACTTAATGGTTTTGGTTATTTTAATTGCATTAACAGCATTTTTTGTGGCTGCTGAGTTCGCTGTTGTAAAGGTTCGTACAACAAAAATTGATCAGCTAATCCAAAATGGAAATAAGACCGCAATTTCAGCAAAAACAGTAATAACTCATTTAGATGAATATTTATCTGCTTGTCAGCTCGGCATTACGGTAACAGCACTCGGAATTGGATGGCTAGGGGAACCATCGGTTGGAAAGATGTTAGAGAAGTTTTTTCACCAATGGAATTGGTCACCTTCCACATCACACTTAATTTCCATCATTGCTACATTTTTTATTATTACATTTTTACATGTAGTTATCGGAGAGCTGGCACCTAAAACACTTGCTATACAAAAGGCAGAAACCATCACTCTTTTAGTTTCAAAACCATTGATATTGTTTTACAAACTACTCTATCCATTCATTTGGGCACTTAATGGGTCGGCCCGTTTCATTACAGGATTATTCGGATTGAAACCTGCTTCCGATAATGAACAAGCACACTCTGAAGAAGAACTACGCCTTATTCTTTCTGAGAGCTTTCAAAATGGTGAAATTAATCAATCTGAATATAAATACGTAAATAATATATTTAAATTTGACGAAAGAATTGCTAAAGAAATCATGGTACCGCGTCCTGAAATTGCGACTATATCTATAGATTCAACAATTAAAGAAGTATTAGAAATAGTTAATTTTGAAAAATACACCCGATATCCAGTAATGGACGGCGATAAAGATAATATTGTCGGTATAATTAATACAAAAGAATTGATGGCAGCATGGATCAAAAAAGAGATCACGTCAGGAAATATCTCGATTGATCGTTTTGTTAAGCCTGTCATACGTGTTATCGAGAGTATTCCCATTCATGAGCTTTTAGTAAAACTACAAAAGGATCGCACACATTTGGCTATTTTAATTGATGAGTATGGTGGAACTGCAGGTCTAGCTACGATTGAGGATATTCTAGAAGAAATTGTTGGTGAAATACGAGATGAATTTGATATTGATGAAATCTCAGAAATCAGGAAAATTTCCGATGGACAATACTTATTCGATGCGAAGGTACTCATCCGTGAAATAAACGACTTATTAGGGATTAACTTAAATGAAGACGATGTTGATACTATTGGCGGATGGATCCTAACACAAAAATATAATGTAAAAAAAGATGATATCATTGAAAAAGAAGGATATTATTTCAAAGTAAAGGAAATTAACGAACAACATATTTCCTATGTTGAAGTAACTAAAAAATAATTAATAATCATTAAATAATTTAATTAATAAGTACCTTTTTGAACTGCCCGACATGTGTTAGTAAGGAAACTAACATATGATTAAGCCATTTCAATTAGGTACTTTTTTCATTTAGTAGGATACTGATCTACTGTCGCTCATGCTTCCGGCATTGGTGTCGGTGTTGGTTTAGCATAGCCTTCTTTATACTTTTCATCAATACTTTTGCGAATCTCTTTCATCGATTTGCCTTTATTGTAATCTACGATTGATTGTGCCGCAATTTCTAAGCACACATCACAATTCACTCCATGTTCGTCCCAAACAACGGCCCCATTTTTTTTATTCTCTTGTATAAAACAATCATAATTGCTTTGATGCCCCATCTCTCCACAGCCACAATAACAAGGCATATGCTCTAATAATTCTTGATGTGAGGCGGCAGCTTGATAGATCGTTTGCACTGTTTCTGATGTATTATCTAAAAATGTTGGTAAAACATCTTTACTCGTTGTCTCTTCCCCCATTGGCATAGTATGTTCAACAGTTTTCTTTTCGTGTGATTCCTTGCTTCCATCTTTTGAGCTGGTACAAGCAGAAAGCACAAGTATCAAAGCAAAAAGTAATAAAAGCATCTTTCTATCTTTATACATAATTTCCCATCCTTTCACAAAATTATCTTATCTTTATTTTAAAAATAATTAAAAAGGGAAACAAGCTTTATGAAAGAAATGACATAAAACGATCACACGCTAACTAATTTTCCCAAAGTAATTCATTCATATAAGGGGAAAATATCAATTGTACCTACTTATTGGCTAAGAAAGGATTGAAAACATTTGAATCAAGCAGTAGAAGAAAAACATGAATGGAAAGATATATTAAAAACCGTAAAAAAGTTAGATCCAAAAAAATTAGAAATTGTTAAAACAACCCTCCCGATTGTTCAAGAACATGGTGAAAAAATTACAAAACAATTTTATAAAAGATTATTTGAAAATCATCCCGAATTGAAAAATATTTTTAATATGACACACCAAATAACCGGCCATCAACCGAAAGCATTAGCAAATGCGGTGTATGCAGCTGCTGCTAATATTGAGGATATGAGTGCCATTATGCCCGCTTTAGAACGAATTGGGCAAAAACATCGAAGTTTACAAATTAAACCTGAGCAATATCCAATTGTAGGTGAAAATTTATTAGGCGCCATAAAAGAAGTACTTGGGGATGCTGCAACGGATGAAATTATCGATGCTTGGGCAGATGCATATGAAGTAATTTCAGATGTATTTATCCGAATGGAAAACCGTTTATATAAAACAGCTGAAACTCAACCTGGAGGATGGGCCGGGTTTAAAGACTTTATTATTGACCGGAAAGTGAAAGAAAGTGAGGTCATCACTTCATTCTACTTGAAGCCAAAAGACGGAAAGGAATTACCCCAGTATATTCCCGGACAATATATCACCGTAAAAATTGATATTGAAAAAGAGAAGTATACTCATTTACGGCAATACAGTTTATCCGATCGCCCTGGAAATGATTATTATCGCATCAGTGTAAAGCGGGAAGATCCAAAATCGGAAGAACTTCCTCCAGGAGTGGTTTCGACAGATTTACACGAATTATTTAATGAAGGTGATATTCTCCCAATTTCCTGTCCTTCAGGCGATTTCTACCTCGATATGAATAGTCATTCTCCTGTCGTGTTAATATGCGGAGGCGTGGGAATAACGCCATTAATGAGTATGCTCAATACGATTATTGAAAAACAACCAGACAGAAAAGTCTATTTCATTCATGCTGTTATGAATGGGAAAGTTCAAGCATTTAAGGATTATCTTAAACAAGTAGCAGCTAAAGAGCCTAATGTTGAAACATATTCCATATACTCAAATCCAACGGATGAAGACAAAAAAAATAAAGCGTTTGATAAAGAAGGCTTTATTACATTGGAATGGTTAAAAGAAGTATTGCCAAATCACGATTCACAATTTTATTTCTGTGGACCGGAACCGTTCATGAAGGTTGTGAATCGGGCATTGTTAGACTGGGGTGTTCCTAAAGAGGATATTCATTATGAATTTTTTGGCTCGTTCGGAGATTTAGAAGGATAAATTTATTAGATAGGAGTTTATCGCTCTCATTCTTTTTAAAAAAATTATTGGCAGCCGATACACTTCGACTGCCAATATTATTATAAATACTTCCTTTGAACACTACGTCCATCATACGTAAATAACATTTCCTTATTTTCCACAATTGATTCCAAATGGACCGTTCTTCCCCATACTTGATGAAGATACGGCAAGACCTTTTCTAAATATTTTAAATCCAATTCAATTCCTTCGAACCAATGTTTTAAATACAATTCCCCATTTTTCATATAATCGCCATCATTTACTGTAATATAAGGAAATCCCCCATTTACGCGGCTATTTACCAGCTGATCACGGACTTTTTTCCAATCTTTATCAACAATTTTATAATCGCGGCCTTGCTTTTGGAAAAGGTACATATCTTCACGCATGACCAAATCTTTCGTTAAATAATTCCTAAGAAATGAAATATCCCCTTCAATTTCCCGAACTTCAAACATTTTTTCTCTGCCTGATCCTGTTTTTTCTCCCCGTTTGATCATATCTTCTGTCGGATTATTGTATCGCTCCTCAATATCCTCAAAAATTTTCACACCTAAATAATAAGGGTTAATTCCTGTTTTGGACGGTTGGACAACACCTGCATTCAATTTAGCAAATTCAATCGCCTCATCGCTCGTTAAATCCATTTCACGAAGAATTCGTTGGTGCCAAAACGATGCCCAACCTTCATTCATGATTTTCGTTTCCAACTGTGGCCAGAAATATAGCATTTCTTCACGAATCATTGTCATAATATCCCTTTGCCAATCTGTTAATTCACGGCTGTATTGTTCGATAAACAACATAATATCTTTTTCTGGCTGTGGAGGAAACTTTTTTATTTTTTTCTTTATCTCCGTCTTTTTATCCTTTTTCTCGTCTAACGACCATAAATCATCATAGGGTGAGGAAACTTTTTTCTCTTCTTCCCATTCATCCTCCTCTTCAAGGGACCAGGTTAGTTTTGGTCTCATAAGTGATGGATCAATATGTTCTTCAATCGCAAGTACAGCATCGATAAATTTTTCGACTTCACTTTTTCCGTATTTAATTTCATATGCGCGTATTCGTTCTGCAGTAGCTGACATACTTTCAACCATATCACGCTTTGTATTTTGAAAGCGTACATTGTTTTTGAAAAAATCACAATGTGCCAAAACGTGTGCAACAATTAATTTGTTTTGAATAAGCGAATTTGAATCAAGTAGGAAAGCATAGCATGGATCAGAATTGATAACTAATTCGTAAATTTTACTAAGTCCCAAATCATAATGAAGTTTCATTTTAAAAAATTGTTTTCCAAAGCTCCAATGTGAAAATCGAGTGGGCATTCCATAAGCCCCAAACGTATAGATAATATCAGCCGGGCAAATTTCGTAACGCATTGGATAAAAATCTAATCCAAATCCTGTAGCAATTTCGGTTATTTCTGATATGGCGTATTCCAAGGCTTTCTGATCTTCATGATTCATCAATATCCCCCTTTTCCTCGGACTCCATTATCGATAACAGAGTATACTGTTGGAACAAACCTCTTACAACAATGTATGAAGGATATCGATAAATCATGTAGTGGAATTCGCAGCATAATTTTACTTAGTTATAAATATCTAACACATCTTCCCAGTCCCTTTTTTCATAATATTCAGGAACTGTATCAATTTGTTTAATATAGATTTTAGCCATCTCACCATTCGGCTTTGCCATCCACAAGTCTGTTTTTTTGCGATTAGATCGAAGCCACGTTAATCGATTTGCATTTGTCACGTATATTGGATGATAATCCCCATATCCTTTTTTAGGGGAAGTAATCTTTGCTTGCTCATTTTGTTTTGTATCTATTTTGTATAAAGAAGGAAGTGATCTTTTTTGAGGATTATTCGACCACTTCATCTCTTTCGCTCTGGATACTGTAAGAAGCGATGGATCTTGCCAAGTAAAATCCCAATCGACAAATCCTTTTGGAGTATACGAGCTCGATTTTATAGTCGGCAGTATCTTTATATTTAAATGTTTATTTTCAATGGCTATTCTTCCTTCCCCGCCAATATATCCTAAATAATTTTTCTCCGGTGCCCATTGAAACCAAGACTCATTTAAGATCATATCATCAAGCTTTGTAAAATTCGTTCCATCTGTACGAATAACGCAAAGCATATCATTATCCATTGACCAGGAAGCAGTTGGTGTGGCCAAAAAAGCGATCCACATTCCGTTAGCAGACCATTTAAAATGACTTGTTTGAATGGCGAAAAAATCAGAAGATTGTTTAGGTAGTGTATAGAAATGCTGAATTTTGGCAGGGTTGTTTTTTGCATCTATCGGTATTTTGTATAATTCTACACTTGTCCAACCTGTTGGTAACAAATTCGATGTTGAAGAAGCCAAAAATTCCTTTCCGTTTGGAAACCATGAATAATTACCTACACCGGATGCAACATTTTCAAATCCTTTGTTTAGTTTTTCTACATCGATTGTGTTGATATCGTTAAAAATTTGAAAAGCAATGGTATTTTTATTTGGGGACCATTGATAATTTGACGCCTCGCCTTGGTATAAGCGATATTGTTTTTTCAAATGAATATTATATGCCCAAAGTTCTTTGCCTTTTTTAAAGGCAATCCACTTTCCATCGGCAGACCATTTTGGTCCGGTTACATTTCCTTCTTTTGTGATTTGTTGTTCTTTATTTCCTACTTTCAGCCATAAATTTGTGTGTCTTATAAAGGCTACTTTGATTGTTTCTGTTTTTGCGAATAGTGGATCTGTATTTGTAAAAAGAAAGAAGCCAATCATTATAGCGATTATCCAGTGTTTTCGTTTCATTTTCTCACCTTCCCGACAAAAATTCTTCCATTACTTAGTTTCGCCTTTTTGTCGGGAAATATTTCGGTTTTGTTTTATTGGAATAAGTGAACCGTTCCTTTCCGCTACGGGAGCTTACTTTCCGCGGGGAGGAAGTCGAGCCTCCTCGGCGCTACCGCGCCTGCGGGGTCTCGACTTTTCCTCTATGTCCCGCAGGAGTCAAGCTCCCTCCGCTCCAATCCACTCTGTGCTTTTTTAAATCTACCATTTATTGCTAAAAGTAATTTCAAGGATGATGTCCTTTCTCCAATAAATAGTAAATACTTAAAACAATGGTCAGAATGCTTGTTATTACATACAGTGAACCTATGCCAAGTACATTAATTATCAATCCGAATGTTAATAGGCTAATCACCATTGCACATGTTAAAAGGAATTCATTTTGTCTTAAGATACCTTTTTTTATTAGTCTTGAAGTATGGATGGTTTCTCCAATTTGTGAGGTAACACCACCAAGTAGGACGCAAAAAACCATCCATAAATGATGTGTAGTAAAGGACATTACGAATAATATAATGCTCATACAAAATGTATTGACAATTCGTATCTTCCGTTCAAACAAAAGGAATGTTGAATGAAATTTCATGAGTAAAAAATAGGCAAACGTGATTCCGGTAAAAAACACGGAATTGAGAATTCCCCACCAAGTTACTTGATTGTGCATGAATAAAAAAAGAATGACTGCCGCCCAGGAGGTTTTAACCATGATTTCAATTATATTTATAATATGTATATTTTTACTTTTACATATTTGGTTTTTCCGAAGGAGAATAACCGAATTTTGAGAAGGAATAGTATAAAAAATAATTAAGCTAATCATGGATAAAATAATTGCAACGAAAAGGACATTTTCAATATTCCCTCTCAATAATAAAACAGTGCCGATAAACCAACTACTCAAAAGTGTGAGCGGGTCTAAATATGAATGAAACCCATTCGACTCTAACATATCTTCACGTTTTGGAATGAATGATTGCAGAGTATTTATGTTATGAATAAATAATCCATCAAGCGTTGCTATTACAAAGCTAAAAACAAGGAGTGGGAAGATCGTTATCCATTGGTTTATAACAAAAACAAAAAAAAGAATGAATACAATAATTTTTGTGCTCTGAAAAGCGAACATGTAATTATTCGCTAATTTTAATCCAAAACTATTCCCAAAATATTTACCCAATAGAACAAGACAACTAATAAATACCAAAAATAAAGGTGAATGTGTAAGTCCGAAAACGATAGAAATTAAAGAAATAAGGTAGAAAACCTCTGCATGCTTAATTAGAATTTTGGCCAGCCATAACATTCGAAAAACTTTAGTTTTCATCCCTTTTCCTCCAAAGTTTTGTTTCACTTCCTTCTTCATTTTACCTAACTATTCATACTATTCCTAGAATGATTATAATTAGTGACTATCCATGTCAAAATAAAACAACCATGTAGAATCAGCATCACCAAGTTTTTCAGCAACAAAAAATAGTAGTGATGCATATACTAATAACAACTCCTTAAAAGTGTTAAGTTATCCAGTTGATTGATAAAGGAGGAGGTTTGTTTTGAATAGTGTTGACTATGATCGTGCCCTTTACTATACCCATCGATCACAATGGGATAATTTATTGATTTTGATGGTACGAACAAAGGACGATATGCTTTCCAAGAGAATCGAGCATCTACTTCATGCGTATCATTTTTCGCACGATTACACAGTAATTGAACGTAACCTATATTCCCTGCTCCGCTATATTGATCACGCACATGAAATGAATGTATCAAATGATGTAATAAGCGCCGAAGCCGTTCATTATACAAAGGTATAAAAGAGAAAGATCGACAAAAGCGGCTTTTTCCACTTGGAAAAGCCGCTTTACATTTTACATTTCCTATAAATAAATAATATACTTTCTTTAAGAAATAATCGGTTAATCGATTATTTCAATTAGTACGAAATCAGAATTTAGTTAAGGAGTAACATTATGCAAAACAAATATATGCTTTGGAATTTTGCTTGGATTGTTTCAATTATTGCGATGTTAGGCAGTCTTTACTTTTCTGAGATAAGGCATTTCGTTCCTTGCGAACTATGCTGGTTCCAGCGAATTCTCATGTATCCTTTAACATTAATTATCGGAGTGTCTATCTTCAGAAAAGAATACCAGCTCTCACTTTACACTGCCATCTTATCAGGAATTGGAATTCTGACATCACTTTATCATTATTCCATTCAAAAAATTCCTTTTTTCAGTAGCCATGCACCTTCATGCGGACAAATATCCTGTACAGGTGAGTATATAAATTGGCTGGGCTTTATTACTATTCCTTTTTTAGCACTTATTGCATTTGTTTTAATCTTTTTATCCAGTATTATTGTTTATCGAGAATTCAATAAAAAATAAGATAAAAGCGCGGAAAAGAACGGTTCATTTTATATTAATATTTCGTTTGCCGCGCTTTTATAAATGCTAAAAGATTCCGTAGATGTTTTATTACTGGAATTAAATTGAGAATAAAAAAATGGGAAGGAAATTGTAAATTTATCTAAAATTTGTACATTATGATTAAATAAGTCTTCATATCGCTTATTAATTGGTTTATGAATTTTTTGTTCTAAAATGACGATTATAGTCTGCAAACTGGCTACCACTTGGTATGCATCCTTCAATGTCCCGAATTTTTCAAAATGGTGCTTCTCTATTTTTAATATACCAATGTTTTTAAATTCGGCAATCTCATCATCATCATAATAATATGGAAAGATATCACTATAAAAATAGGTAACCAATTCTTTTATTTTTTCCTCTTGCTCCTTTGTTGATGCGAATAAAACCTTCACTAGTGACCCACCCTTGTATTTGTATTACACATTGATCCCTTGTTATATTTAAATAAAGAATAACATATAAAAACAGTAAAAAAGCGTGGTAATTATGACCATGTGAAAGGATAAATTATGCAGACAAATCAATCAGGAAAATGGTTTCAATTACATATCCCACACAATTGGAATAATTTCACCATTGATAACATTTTAAAAGAGGAATGGAAAGTTCCAAAAAAACTGCTTCATGAAATTCGAATGGATAAAGGGGTACGTCTTAATGGAGAATATGTAAACTGGAACACCGCCTTAAAAACTAATGACCTATTTGAGATCGCTATTTATCAAGATGAGGATTATGGTGTGGTCCCACAAGATTTATCAATTGAAGTACTTTATGAAGATGACCATCTAATAATTGTCAATAAGCCTGCTGGAATTGATACACATCCAAATATTGATGGACAAAAAGGTACTTTAGCAAACGGTGTAGCCTATTATTTCCAAGAAAAAAATGAGTGTCACCGTGTTCGTCATATTCATCGCTTGGATCGTGATACCTCGGGCGCAATACTATTTGCAAAGCATTCTTTGAGTCATGCTATTTTAGATCGATTACTTAATGAAAGAAAAATAAAGAGAACCTATTATGCACTAGTTCAAGGGCTCATCAAAAAGCCTTCTTTTGTTATTGATAATCCAATTGGTCGTGATCGGCACCATTCAACGAGAAGAAGAGTGTCAACATCCGGTCAAACCGCTATAACAAGAGTAACTGTTTTAAATGTCTTTCCTAAGGAAAAATATAGTCTTATTGAATGTTCCCTAGATACAGGCAGAACTCATCAAATTCGAGTTCATTTAAGCTCTATTGGACATCCACTTGTTGGTGACACGCTTTATGGAGGAAAACCGGTTTTTAACAGACAAGCCTTGCATGCTAGGAAATTAGCCTTTGTCCACCCATTTCTAGGAAAAAAGGTGGAATGCATCGCACCTTTTAATGATGAATCTTCTATTTTTGAAAAGTTTACATAATGTTTTTCACATTTGAACATTCGTGCATTGTATCGATAAATATCGTATAATTAATCTAACCTTTTTAAATTTTCAATCTTTTGGTTCGTATACATAAAGGAGAGATGCGCATGAATACACTTTTTATTGCTGGACATGCCAAACTACCCGCTGGGATGGCTGCGAAGAGTATATACGAAACATTAACGATTACTGCGGAAATTGATCGGAAATACGGGGTAATCGTTGAAGCTACCTGTACACTTGCCACGTCTCATGGGCGCGATTTCATCGCCCATTTGTTAAAAGGTTATAGCCTAATGGATGGGATTGAGGCACCCCTTCACGAATTAAAAAGCTGTTATTTTGGAAAAGCTTATAATGCATTATCTTCTGCATTAAAAGATTTACATAAACAATATTCAATTATGTCGGAAAAAAAATAGAGAAGACTACAATGTCTTCTCTATTCTTTATCGATCATTTTAAACTGGAAGATTTGAATCTACCTGAAACGGCCAGGATGGAAGCATTTCATTTAATGGTTTATCCGTTCGGTATCCCAATACATATTCGGCTTGCATAATTGTATGGATTTCACGGGTTCCTTCATAAATAACTGGAGCCTTTGAATTTCTTAAATATCGTGCGACTGGGTATTCATCCGAATAACCATATGCACCATGAATTTGTACAGCATCATCTGCCGCCTTATTAGCAAAATCACATGCTTGCCATTTTGCTAAGGATGTTTCCCTAGTATTCCTTACACCTTTATTTTTCAATTCCCCTGCTTTAAAAACAAGAAGCCTGCTCATTTGTAATCCCGCTTCCATATTTGCAATCATTTGTTGGACGAGTTGATGTTTTCCAATCTCTTTTCCAAAGGTTTTTCGTTCGTGGCAATATTTCACACTTGCTTCCAGCGAAGCCATAATTAAACCACATGCTCCTGCTGCCACTGTAAATCTACCATTGTCTAATGCAGACATCGCAATTTTGAATCCTTCACCCTCTTTACCAAGAAGATTTTCCTTTGGCACCTTTACTTGATCAAAAAAGATTTCTCCCGTGTTTCCTGCGCGAATTCCTAATTTATTTTTGATTGCCTTTGAGGAGAAGCCCGGCATCGTTCTTTCTACGATAAATGCCGAAATGCCATGATGCTTTTTACTTTTATCCGTGTATGCAAAAACTAAAAAATGATCGGCCACATCACATAAAGAAATCCATGTTTTTTGTCCATTTAAAATATAATGATCTCCATCTTTCACAGCGGTTGTACTTAATGCCGCTACATCAGAGCCTGCACCTGGTTCAGTTAATCCAAAAGCTCCTACTTTTGTTCCCTTCGCTTGAGGAGTTAAGTATTTTTGTTTCTGTTCCTCCGTTCCCCATTGCAATAATGTTAAACTATTGAGACCAGTATGGACAGATACAGCCGTACGATAAGCCGTATCCCCTCTCTCTAATTCTTCACAAACGATAGCTAAGGAATTATAGTCCATTCCACTTCCACCATAGCTTTCTGGTATACAAACTCCCATTAACCCTAACTCTGCCAGTCGTTTCATAATATGAGGCTGAAAAAGTCCCTCAGAATCCCATTCACCAATAAACGGCACAATTTCTTTATCTACAAAATTCCTTACTGTGGATCGTAACATCACTTGTTCTTCAGAATAGTCGAAATTCATTTTCTACACTCCTATACGATATGATTGTTTTTTAATTCACTAATTTCCTCATTTGAATATCCAATTGAATGGAGAATTTCATGTGTATGCTCGCCAGCAATTGGCGGATGATGCTTTATTTGAATTGGTGTTTTTGAAAGTTTTAGCGGACTTCCAACAAGTTTAATCATTCCTGCGGAAGGATGCTCCTTTTCCACAACCATTTCTCTTGCTAACACTTGTTCATTTTGAAAAACCTGCTCAAGATTATTAATTGGTCCCGATGGAATTCCATTTTCGTCACACAAGGCTTGCCAATATTCCGTCGGCTTCTCACTTAACACTTGCTGTAATATTGGAACTAATTGTTTCCTATTCTCGACCCGTTTTGAATTACTTGAAAATAACGGATCCTTTGATAAACCGTCTTTACCAATCAATTTGACAAATTTTTCAAATTGGCGGTCATTCCCAACTGCAACAACCATTTTTCCATTTGCTGTATCGAATGTTTGATATGGAACAATGTTGGCATGGGAGTTTCCTAGTAATCCTGGGATTTTTTCCGACATTAAATAATTGCTTGCAATATTTACAAGTGAGCTCACTCCGGCATCAAACAAGGAAATATCTAATTTTTGCCCAGTTCCGGATGTTTTTCTTTCAAGCAATGCCGCTTGAATCCCGATACATGCATATAATCCCGTTAATATATCAGTAATTGCGACTCCGACTTTTTGTGGTCCCGAATCCGATTCCCCGGTAATACTCATTAACCCGCACATCGCTTGAATGATAAAATCATATCCAGCTAAATCCTTATATGGACCTGTTTCACCGAATCCTGTAATAGAACAATAGACAAGTTCGCTATTTATCGTTGATAGATTTTCAAAATCCAAACCTAAGCGCTCCATTGTACCTGTTTTAAAATTATGGATAAGTACATCACAATCTTTGACTAATTTCTTGATAATTTCTTTGCCTTTTTCAGATTTTAAATCTACGGTCAAACTTTTTTTATTGCGATTTGCACACAGATAGTAGGCACTTACTCCATTTTTAAATGGCGGACCCCAATTTCTTGTATCATCACTGCCATTTGGAGCTTCAATTTTAATCACTTCAGCACCTAAATCTCCTAATACCATTGTACATAACGGTCCGGCTAAGACTCTCGTAAGATCGAGTACCTTTATTCCATTTAATGTTTCAACCAGACTAATCCCTCCTTTCTAAAGGCAGATTGCTAAAGTTTGTTTTTATTGGGATTTAACAATAAACCGTTCCTTTCCGCTACAGGAGCTTGCTTTCCACGGGGCTGGCGATGAGCCTCCTCGACGCTAAACGCGTCTGTGGGGTCTCATCTGTCCAGCTGATCCCGCTGGAGTCGAGCTCCTTTCTAAAAAACAAAAAGCCAGTCCTTCATTTTGCGAGATCGCTAAAATGAAAGACTGGCTTATAATCTGATTGTTTCATTTCGGCAAGAAATGTATACAGATTTTAACAGTCAAAATGATGTATTACTAATTCCTGAAATCTGCCTAAAGGTAATTTAGGTCAAAGGAATTTATATATTAATATTTTACTCTATTCATAATTGTTTGTAAATATAAATTAAAAAAGAACCAGATCATTTTTGATCTGGTTCCTAGTTTTTTCAATCGATGAACAAGGCGCTTACGCTTTTTTGTCTAGCTTCAGCGCCTATCGACTAGAAAACTTCAGGACTTTTCCCTACGATAAGTCAACATCGATTCGCCTTGCAGGCTCATCGTGTTTCCTTTATCTCAGTCAAAGTCCCGTAAGTCTTTTACGTCGATGAACAAGGCGCTTACGCTTTTTTGTCTAGCTTCAGCGCCTATCGACTAGAAAACTTCAGGACTTTTCCTTACGATAAGTCAACATCGATTCGCCTTGCAGGCTCATCGTGTTTCCTTTATCTCAGTCAAAGTCCCTCCAGTTTTTACGTCGATGAACAAGGCGCTTACGCTTTTCTAATTATTGTAATCCTGCTTTTACCCATTCAGCAACTTGAACAGTACGTTTTGCTTGGTGTTTTACTGCTGCTTCTGCATCTTCAACAATTCCTTGATCTGTTACAGTAACAGTTGTTCCGTATGGGTTTCCGCCTGCTGCATAAATGGATTGGTCTGTATAACCTGGTGCAGCAATAATCGCACCCCAATGCATCATAGAAGTGTAAATAGTATGAATGGTTTGTTCTTGTCCACCATGTGCATTTCCTGCAGATGCCATTGCACTTACTACTTTATTAGCAGTTTTCCCTTGTGCCCAGAAACCGCCTAATGTATCTAAAAATTGCTTCATTTGTGAAGGAATATTACCAAATCGTGTAGGAGCGCTGAAAATAATTGCATCTGCCCATTCAATATCATTTGCTGTTGCCACTGCAACATTTTGTGTTTCGTCGACATGTTTTTTCCAAGCTGGATTAGATTCAATCGCTGCAGCTGGAGCTAACTCTTCAACTTTTAAAACTTTGACTTCTGCACCAGCTTCTTTAGCAGCTTCTTCTGCCCATTTTGCAAGCTGATAATTTGTACCAGTTGAACTATAATATACGATTGCTAAATTAACTTTTGTCATAATAAACTCTCCTTTTTCTGTTATAACATTAGAAGTTGTAAATGAATTTCATACGAACAATTTTAATATGCTCAAATCTAAATAAGTTAATCCTAATTTAAATCTCTCAAAACTTCGAATCAGAAAATCTCAACTTCGAGATAAAATATAAATAATTTTAGGACTTTTGTCAAACAATAAATATTAACTAAAATATAGACAATATATAATGTGAAAAATTAATGGCGGTATGTAAGCGCATCCACCAAAAATTTCGACATATTTCTTTTATCTTTTGCAAAAATCATATAAAATAAATACGTTTGATAATACAAAGCTTTTAGGAGGCTCTTTATGGTATTTAAGAACAAAAAGGACAAATTTGCGGTGTTGTTAGGGAATATTTCTACAAACTTGAGAGAAAGCATGAATTATTTTGCAGATTATAAATTGAATAATTCTGGTGATTTAAAAATCTTTGCTCAGAAAATGAAGGAATATGAAACACAAGGAGATACATATGTACATCAAATGATATTGGAATTGAATGATACATTTATCACTCCAATTGAAAGAGAGGATTTATTAACATTAACGAACAGCCTAGATGATATTCTTGATGGCTTAGAACATTGTGCATATATTTTTGAAGTATATAATATAACCGCAGCGGATAGTTATATGTATAAATTTGTTGACGCCATCAGAAATTGTACGGTTGAAATTGATAAAGCGATTGATTTAATGTTCAATAAAAAGCTTCCAAGTATGCGACCACATGCAATTAAAATTAAAGAATACGAATCCATGTGTGATGACGTTTTAAGGGAATCAATCAAAGAGTTGTTCAAAAATGAAAAAGATCCTATCCGTTTAATTAAATATAAAGAAGTTTATGAGGACCTTGAAGAAATCGCCGATTATTGTCAAAGTGTTGCAAACATTTTAGAAACTATAATAATGAAGAACGCATAAGGAGTCTTTTTATGGATAGTGTATTATTAATAACCATACTCATCGTCGTTTGCGCGCTGGCTTTTGATTTTATTAATGGGTTTCATGATACAGCAAATGCAATTGCTACTGCTGTTTCGACTAAAGCTTTAAAGCCTAGACATGCGATTATAATGGCTGCTATTATGAATTTCCTAGGAGCAATGACCTTTACAGGTGTTGCTAAAACCATTACAAAAGATATTGTTGATCCCTTTACACTACCTAATGGATCAATTGTTATCCTTTCTGCCTTAATTTCAGCTATTGCGTGGAATTTAATTACATGGTATTTCGGAATACCTAGTAGTTCCTCGCACGCAATTATTGGTTCTATTGCAGGTGCTGCAATTGCAGCAGCAGGATTTGCTTCGTTAAATTATAAAGGGTTTATCAAAATTATTGAAGCTCTACTTTTATCACCTGTTATTGCTTTTGCACTTGGATTTATAGTTTATAGTATTTTTAAAGTCGTGTTTAAAAACTTCAATTTAACGAAAACGAATAAAAGTTTTCGTCTCATACAAATTTTCACAGCTGCTCTTCAATCTTATACACATGGTACGAATGATGCGCAAAAGGCAATGGGGATTATTACGATGGCCCTCATTTCAAATGGATATTTGACCGCGGCAAATGCAGATGTTCCCCTATGGGTTCAAGCATCCTGTGCTACTGCAATGGGACTTGGTACATCTATCGGCGGTTGGAAAATTATTAAAACCGTAGGCGGAAAAATTATGAAAATCCGCCCTATTAATGGAGTTGCTGCAGATTTAAGTTCTGCAATGATTATCTTTGGTGCAACCTATATTCATCTACCCGTGAGTACAACACATGTTATATCTTCTTCAATCTTAGGTGTTGGATCATCACATCGTATTAAAGGTGTAAAATGGGATACTGCCCAAAGAATGATTATTACTTGGGTTATCACTCTTCCAATATCTGCTTTATTAGCTGGATTGATTTATTTACTTTTAAATAGTATTTTATAATTTTAAATCGAGTAGGAGGGAGTGATTAACTCCCGACCTCTCACACCACCGTACGTACGGTTCCGTATACGGCGGTTCAATTAAGATAAATGACGCAAGTTTTTATAACGTTCTTGTAGACTTTTAAGCCCTCGGTCACTCCAATAAGAGTTGTCGAGGGTTTTGTGTAATATTGGACTGTTTGCGATACGCCAATAGCCTTTCCGGCTATTCCCCCATTCAAAGGCTTTCCATTCCGGAACGCCTAGTTTTATCAGATTACGTATCTTTGTCTTTGGTTTCTTCCAATTTTTCCATAAGCACATGCGAAGCCTTCTTCGAACCCAGCCATCTAGTTTGAAGAATACTGTTTTCGTATCAGCTAGCGCGAAATATCCACACCAACCTATCAAATATTGGTTCAATTTCTCAATCCGGTACTCCATTGGATATGGCATCTTTCTTGAAGTAATTTCTCGCACTTTCTTCTTCATTCGCGTTAAACTCTCTTTGGCAATACGAACCTTTGGTTCTTTTGAAGAAGTAAAGCTAAAACCCAGAAACTTTCGTCTCCATGGTCTGTCTACTGCCGACTTCTTCTCATTCACCTTCAAACGGAGTTTTCTCTCAATGAATTGTTGAATACTCGTCATTGTTCGTTCTCCTGCTCGTCTTGATTTCACGTAAATATTACAGTCATCTGCGTAGCGAACGAATTTATGTCCTCTTGCTTCTAATTCCTTATCTAGTTCGTCAAGAACTATATTAGAAAGAAGTGGGCTTAAAGGTCCACCCTGTGGTGTACCCTTGTTTGTACTTGAGATTATTCCATTTATCATGACACCAGCTTGTAAGTATTTGCGGATGAGTTTTAATAGTGGTTTGTCCTTGAACTTTTTCGCAAGTGTATTCATGAGTCTATCATGGTTTACCTTGTCAAAGAACTTCTCTAGGTCCATGTCTACCACCCATATATATCCTTCTTTGACATATCCTTTTGCTTTCCTAACTGCATCATGGGCGCTTCGATTTGGACGAAAGCCATAACTATGTTCGGAGAACATCGGGTCATATATCTTCGATAATATTTGGGCAATTGCTTGTTGAATCAAACGATCTGTCACAGTTGGGATACCTAATAACCGAACACCGCCATCAGGTTTCGGGATTTCGATTCTTCGGACAGGCATTGGTTCATAGGTACCCTTGAAAATTTCCTCTCTAATAGAAGTCCACTTTTCGACTAAGTGCTGACGTAGGTTTTGTACGGGCATCTTATCTACTCCGTGGCTTCCTTTATTCTGTTCTACTCGTTTTAATGCTAGAAGCATATTTTCCCGTGACAGGATTTGACTTAAAAGCATTGTTATTCTTCCTTCCGTGAATAGCTGTTCTTCTTATGCCAGTAGTCACTCCACCCTCCAAGAGGTCCCCCACGGAATTCACCGTTTCCTTCCTCAAGTGAGGTACTGCGTTTTCTGTGTTCATTATGACTCACTGAATGCCAAGGGCTATTCTCTCCTAATTGTTCGGTCCTTCCGGATCGTTCTAGACCGATTCGTACTATGACCTCTGCTGACTTCTGATGGTTCAGCTGCTTATCACTAAGCAGGTTATGAAGGGTACTTCACGTATCCACCAGACCTCCCCGGGTAAGAATGTAATCTTTCCTTCCATCTATCTGCTTCATTTACTTTGTATCACCTTCGGCAGAAAGAACTTTGTCTTGTTTTGCAGACTCATTCAATGATACCTAGCCTTCTATGAAGTTCGTGTTCCTCAGACCGAAAGTTTGCTGCCCGCTTCCTTCAGATTCCGCGTCACCACGGACACCCTTGCGTTAAGCTAACCGCTACTTCTGCCTTCACGGCTCGGGACTCTCACCCTAGAGATTACACCCATGCCGGGCGCACAAAAATGAAAAAGCAACGAAAAATACTTTCGGTGCTTTTTTTCTTTTGATTTAATAAAATTTCCCAAATGCCAGCTATGATTATTTATCAATAATTGGTAAAACTAAAATAATCAATATCTAGATAAAAATTTATTGCCAAAGCTACCAAAAACGAATAATATATTATTTGTGACAAAAAACGTTCGTGTTTCGGAGGAAAACTTATGCTTAAGCTTTTTAAATTAAAAGAAAACGGCACAAATGTTAAAACAGAACTTATTGCCGGTTTAACTACATTTTTAACGATGGTCTATATTGTGGTCGTCAATCCGGTGATTCTTAAAGATGCTGGTGTGCCATTTGATCAAGTCTTTATGGCGACGATTATTGCTGCTGTAATCGGGACATTATGGATGGCATTGTTCGCCAACTATCCTATTGCGATTGCTCCCGGAATGGGATTAAATGCCTATTTTGCTTATTCGGTCGTTGGATCTCATGGAAATATTGATTATGTAACAGCATTTTCAGCTGTTTTTGTAGCGGGAATCGTTTTTGTTGTTTTATCGATTACACCATTTCGAAGTAAATTAATTGAAGCCATTCCCGAAAATTTAAAACACGGTATTACCGCAGGTATCGGTTTATTTATTGCTTTTATTGGCTTAAGACAAACGGGTATCATCACTGCCCAAAAAGAAAACTTAGTTCAATTAGGAAATCTTCACAATCCATTAACTATATTAGCTTTAATAGGACTTGCGGTTACGCTAATCTTAATGGCGAGAAATATTCATGGTGCACTATTTATCGGTATGATTATCACCGCCATCATTGCGCTTTTAACAGGTCATCTGTCCTTTGACAAAGGATTTGTCAAAATGCCACATTTCCCTGAATTTATTATCCATAATCCAATTAACGCCTTTAGTGATGTTATTCACCACAGTCTATACGCTGTCGTGTTTTCGTTTTTGCTAGTAACGATATTTGACACGACTGGAACGATGGTAGGAGTGGCTGAACAAGCTGGATTAATGAAAGGCAAAACGATGCCACGAGCGCGGGAAGCATTGTTATCAGACTCTATTGCAACAACCATTGGGGCTATTTTCGGTACAAGCCCAACGAGTGCATTTGTTGAATCAACTTCAGGAGTTGCTGCCGGAGGAAGAACAGGATTAACAACAGTTACCGTTGCTGTACTCTTTATCATTTCTTCATTCTTTGGCCCATTAGTAAGTGCTGTATCCGGACTTTCCGCGATCACAGCTCCCGCTTTAATTATTGTAGGTAGTATGATGATTGGCAGTGTTTCGCATATTAAGTGGTCTGAGGTTGATGAAGCCTTTCCTGCATTTATTATTATTTTGAGTATGCCATTGACCTCTAGTATTGCCACCGGAATTGCTTTTGGATTTATTTCTTATCCGATTTTAAAAGTTGTGCGTGGGAAATGGCGCGAAGTTCACCCACTCGTTTATTTATTTGCCGTATTATTTTTCTTACAACTGGCATTTATACCTCACTAATCTATCGGGATCAGCATTGAGCTGGTTCCTTTTTTAACTCTGCTTATTGTTGATTTTAAACATTACGTTTTTTTGAAATTGAATAGGAATTCATGCCGTAATATTGTTTTTTTCCTGATAAATAAGCATGTAATTTATCAGGAATAATGGAATGAAAAAGGGACTTGGAAGTATTTCCGAAGCCCCTTAATACTATTTGTTTTATTGCTTTGGTGATATTATCTCAATGTGTAATGCTTTTGTGGATACGGGAGCTGATGTATCTATACCGCCATCTACCCATACAACAACTTGCTGCCCTTCTTGATAATTATTGGTGCTCCCATTTTCGGTTAACGCAACCCAAGTTAAACCTTTATCTTTATCATCTACTAAAATGCTTTTTTCTTTAGCATTTATTTCAACAACATTTCCCTTAATATCAAATTTACCTTTAACTTCTTCCTTTTTACCACAACCTACTAAAGCAAAACATATTAGCAACAATAAAATAACTTAACTGCCCAAATAAAAAAGTGCGATCTCCTTCTTAGAAGTACCGCACTTAACGTTTGTTTTTTATGAGACTGATAAAGAAAAGGAGTAGACGTCTATTTCTACACCTACTCTTGTTTCTATTAAGCTTTAATTTAATCGTTTTTTAGTTTCTATACAAAAGATAATAAACAACCTATTCTTCATCATTTTGAAGAATCGGTTATAATGCCACATTTCTAATTATTTAACTCCCTGGGGTCACCACTGCTCGCCCGCGAAGTTTTCCTTTATGAAGTTTGTCGTAAGCTTCTTCAATTTGGCTGAATGGAAAGATCTCAACTTCGTTACGAATTAAACCAGCTTCAGCAAGTTTTATTACTTCTTTTGTGTCGGAAATTGAACCACCTTGATAGTTAAACACTTCTCCATCTTTCGGTAAGTTTCCAAACCATGGTTTATTATACGTTCCAAAACCTGCACCAACTAAACCGTAAGAGCCGCCTTTACAAACTGCCGCAATACCTGCTTCAATGGTTGTATCAAATCCTGCAAAGTCAAGAACGACATTTGCGCCTTTGCCACTTGTAAGATCAAGGATGTCTTTTGTTGTATTCTCATTTACACCGATAAGTGTCTCATGGGCACCTAACTCAAGGGCAAAGTCAAGACGTGCTTGGTTCGTGTCGACCGCTACTATTCGTGCAGGGCTTAGTACTTTCAACAATTGAATGGCAAAGCTGCCTAGCCCTCCAGCACCAATTACAACCGCGGTTGAACCAGGGTAAAGCTTAGGTAATACACGTTTTACACCATGGTAAGCAGTCGTACCTGCATCTGTTAATGGTCCAGCTTCAACCGGATTTAATTGATCTAGTTTAATAACAAGGCGTGCGGAATCGACTAACACAAAATCGGCTAGACCACCATCTCTTCCATAACCACGGCCATAACCGCCATTATCGCAATTATGATCTTCCCCACGAAGGCAATAGTCACACACCCCGCAAGAATTATTCCCCATTAAAACGACAGGGTCACCTACAGACAAACCGTGTACCCCATCACCTAGTTCTGCAACCCATCCTCCAGTTTCATGTCCTAGCGTAAAAGGCATTTTCCAGCCTAAAGCTTCTCCCTGTTCCTTAGGTAATGTTGCCATTCCAAAATCAGAGTGGCATAATCCATTTCCTGCAACTTTAACTAGAATTTGACCAGAAGCTGGCTTTGGAACTTCTACTTCGACTACTTGTGCTGGCTTTCCCCATTCTAGTAAACGATATGCTTTTATTTTCTGACCCATTAATATTCTCCCCTTTTTAGTAGAATACCCAAGAAGACTTACAGTGCTGTCCAACCGCCATCAATGACTAATTCAGAGCCCGTCATAAAGCGAGATTCGTCGGATGCTAGAAAGAGTGCTCCATATGCAATGTCTTCAGGTTCACCGAAATACGGTAGCTGTGTAAACGCTTTATAATAAGGTAAAGCTCCACCTTCCTCCATGGTTGGCAATGTCATCGGTGTAACAACGATGCCTGGATGTAAGGAATTTACGCGAATTTTATCTTTTCCATACTCAACAGCTGCTGACTTTGATAATACTCGAAGTGCACCTTTTGCAGCTGTATATGGGCTTGTACCGGCCATACCAACAAGACCACCTATAGAAGAAATATTGATAACCGATCCTCCACCCGCTTTTTTCATTTCAGGGATTACATATTTCATCCCAATTACACAACCATTTAAGTCAATATCCAGAATCTTATTCCATTCATCCATCTCCATGTTTGCGATGGTTTTTGGAGAAGATACGCCTGCGTTATTCACAAGGACATCGACTTTTCCGTATAATTTTACCGCTTCTGCAATGACTGATTTCCATTCCTCTTCAGATGTCACATCATGTTTCATAGCAATAGCTTCGCCGCCATTTTCTTTTATTTCTTGCACAACTTGGTTTAGTGGTTCTATTTGAACATCTGTAGCGATAACTTTTGCACCTTCTTTAGCAAATAGTTTTGCTTCAGAAGCGCCCATTCCCATAGCGGCACCAGTAATAATCGCAACTTTTCCTGCTAAACGCGTCATTTATATGACCTCCATTAAATAAATGTTATAAATCACCAAAATCCTTGGGATACTGTGAATACATAAACAACTAGTTGTATTATCAACAACTTGTTGTTAAAGTTATTATATCAACAACCTAAAAAAGGGCAACCAACAACGTTCCTAAATCCGTCGCTTTATCCACGAATCGTTCAGTAGTGTTGCCGAAGTTGAAAAAGTAATACAAGGAGCTTAAAAATGTCGAAAAAATTTCAAAAAATGGATCCGCGCGTTGTACGCACTCGCCAAATGTTGCGGGATGCACTCGTAGAATTAATACGTGAGAGAGGGTATGAGAAAATTACTGTACAAGATATTACGAGACGGGCAACGTTAAATCGTGCCACCTTCTACTTACACTATCGTGACAAATTCGATCTTCTTAGTCAAAGTTCGAATGAAATCTTAAATAATTTATCCGAGAGTATTGCCTTTTCATTTGCGGAAAAAGAGGAATTCGACTTTCAAAGCGGTCAACCACATAGAAGCTTTATCCATTTGTTTGAACATATATCGGCAAATAGTAAATTATATAAAGTTTTTCTGACCGAGAAAAACATGTCTCATTTTACTTCCTCAATGATGGATATCCTTGTCGATTTTATATCAAGAGGAATCAATAATATGCAACCGGAAGATCAGATGCTTACTATACCACGGGAAATCGCTGAAAGATATTTTGCTGCTGCTTTTCTAGAAGTGATTACTTGGTGGTTAGAAAAGGATATGCCTTACACAGCCCAATATATGGCTACACTATTGATGCGCATTACTATTAAGGGGATATATGTCGACAATCCCTTTTTGAATTAATTAGATATGTCTACCTAAATGGGATAAATAAGTAGTCTTACCTTAATTGAAGAAACCAGTAATATTTAATTAGCGGAGATTTTCCGCTTAAACTACAGAATAGAGTCCTGGTTCAGGGATATAAGCGGAGATTTTCCGGTTAGGCAAAGAAAAAATACCCATTTTTACTTTTTTCGAGTCAATAGGCGGAATTTCTCCGTCTATTTAGGTCACTTTCAGTGAAATTTCTTAATTAAGGGAAATTTCTCCGCTTATTTTTTTTCAAACTTGCTAGGGCATATAATGAACTTATACAACTGGTTTAGTAAAATTAAAAAAAGGCATGGGATATTTGTATCCCTACACCTTTTTGACTGTGCAATATACTGTGAATTGCGTTGTGAAATTTATGTGATTAGGTTTGTGATTTAGCGTTTTGCACCTAACAAGTGAACCCGTTCAAATTCGAACGGTATTTTACATTGTTTTATTGGTTCGCTCTAATAACCTGACCATTCATTCCGTCTGCTGGCAGGGTTGCCAACTTTACAATGCCATCAACAACCATAGCCGGATCCCCTTCTCCATAAGGGTTTTGTTCCGTTTTTAGATTTCCAGGATCAAACATATTTACTAATATTCCATGATTTTTTTCTTCGATTGCTACTGTTCGCATTAATCCTTCCAAACCTGCTTTAGCAGCCGAATACGCACCTAAACCTTCGTACTCAAAGTTAGCCATCGCTGATGTAATCGATACAATCCGACCGTATTGCTGTTTTCTCATTAATGGAAGGATTGCATTCGTTACTAAGAAAGAGCTATATAGGTTGAGACGAATCGTATGATCCCATGAAGAAACCGTCATATCATGTACCGTGCTGTAGTCTCCAGTTCCACCAACGTTATTGATTAACACATCACCCCGCCCTACTTGAGCAATCAATTCTTCACGCAGCTTATTAACCTCTTCCGATTGGGTTACATCAACTGGGAATACAATGGATTGTCCACCTATCTGTTCAATAACTTGTGCAACTTCCTGTAATTTTTCCTTACGTCTTCCTGTTAATATAACTTTTGCCCCTTCCGTTGCCATTTGAATGGCTGTAGCTCGGCCGAGACCAGTTCCTGCACCCGTAACTAAAACAACTTGATTCGTCATTAATCCCATCGTTTAAAAGCTCCTTTTCAATTATTTTTTTCCATTAATTCACTTGCTTTGCGAAGTAGGTGAATTAACTGTTGGCTATGATTTTTGTCCAAGATTTCTAAGTGGCGTAAATAAATTTTATTCAAATTCTCATAAATTTCATTGCACAAAGATGTTCCTTCTTCTGTTAAATAAATCAAAATATGTTTACCGTTACGTTTTCGCTCCACAAATTTGTTTTTGACTAACTTATCAATGAACCTAGTACTTGTTGACGGAGCAATCGAAAGCTTTTTACATAGCTCTTTTTGAGAGATTCCCGGATAATCATTGATTGTAATGATTAAATAAGCATAAGAAGGGGGTATATCCATTGATGAAAATGCTTCCTCAGCCAGCTTTTCCATCTGTCTTGCAAACCGAGAAGCGGTAAAATATAGGCAGTTATTTAGCAAATATTCGGAACCTGGTGTCTCCATTGTAACTCATCCTGTTCATTTGAATTTAAGTTCGAAAAAGCTAAACAAAGCAACATTTGTATATACAAATGTTTATTATGCTAATTATATCCATGTATGGCTCTGTTGTAAATAATTATGGTTTTGTACATTCCTAGTTATTTTTCATTTATTTTGGCTTTCGATGACGAAAAATTAGCCCCACCCTTCTCATTGAAATGCTTCCGCACGTTCTTTAGGAAGGGGATTTCTTATTAAATTAAGTAGAAAAACGCCTATACCATGAACTGGCATAAACGTTCCAATAATTAATTATGCATAACCCATATTGATCCTAACACAATGGTAAGGGCGATGATAATACTGTAAATGATATTTACAACTTGAACGACCGAATTGTCACTTTCTTTAATATGCATAAACATGAATAGCTGCATGCCTGCTTGTAAGAAAGCTAAAATACCGATAATCGACATAATTGTTGGTCTTGGAAGATTCGTGTGAAGAGCAACGAACATGGCTGCAATCGTCATCACTAATGATAGAAAGAAACCAACGATGTGCCCAATTGGGTATTTCGAATGATGTTGTTCCATTACTGAATCAACCCTCCTAAATAGACGAACGTAAAGATAAAGATCCATACAACATCAAGGAAATGCCAGTAAAGACTGATGATGAAAAATTTTCTTGATGTTACAGGTGTTAGCCCTCTTTTTACTAATTGGATAATCAACAGAATGCCCCATAAAATCCCCATCGAAACGTGCAAACCATGTGTTCCTAGTAAAACGAAGAATCCAGATAAGAATCCGCTTGTTTGTATAGTTGCTCCCTCATGTACATAATCGATAAACTCATGTAGCTCAAAGTAGATAAAGCCTGCCCCTAATAATAGGGTAATGATAAACCATAATAACAAGCCTTTTTTATTATTATTTCTCATTGAAAAAATCGCAAGCCCACATGTGAAACTACTAACTAAAAGGAGAATGGTTTCTGTCATTACATCTTTAATTTTAAACAAGTCTAATTGATCCGGTCCGCCAGCTGTTGAGCCTGAAAGAACAAAATAGGTAGCGAAGAGAGTCGCGAAAAGCGCGATCTCTGCACCTAAGAAAATCCAAAAGCCAAATATATTTAATCTGCTTTGCTCAGATTGATATTCTAATGGTAAAGATGTGTCTAAATGTTCACTCATCATCTTTCACCCCTTGCTGCAAGTTCTGTACTTAATATTTCATCTACCTCAACATGGTAGCCTTCATCTTTGTCAAATGAACGCCATGCTAGACAGCCAAGGATAATAATTAATCCAATGATCGCCATCCACCACCATGAGAAGACGAGCCCAAATCCTCCGATACCAAAACCGATAGCTGAAATAAATGGCATAGCCGTATTGTTTGGCATATGAATTGGTTTCACATCTTCTTTATTAAAGCGAGGAGTTTTGTTTTCTTTCATTTTCCAATATGCATCGACATCATCAACTACAGGTGCAACGGCAAAATTGTAATGTGGAACAGGTGTTGGTGTTGACCATTCTAACGTACGACCATCCCAAGGATCGCCTGTAACATCACGTTCACCTTTTTTAAGACTGTAAAGAATGTTCCATACTAAGACAAGGAAGCCGATACCCATTAAGACACCGCCGATCGTTGAAACGACATTTAATCCTCCCCATCCAAGGCCATCTTGGTATGTGTACATACGGCGAGTCATTCCTTTTAAACCAAGAACAAATTGCGGCAAGAAACATACATTAAAGCCGACCATCCAGAACCAGAATGTAATTTTTCCAAGTTTTTCATTTAGCATATGCCCAAACATTTTTGGATACCAATAATGTAATCCTGCGAAACAAGCAAAGGCTACACCTGGAATTAATGTGTAATGGAAGTGGGCAATTAAGAAATAACTATTATGATATTGATAATCAGCCGCTGCCATCGCTAGCATGACTCCGGTTACCCCACCAATTAAAAAGTTAGGAATGAACGCTAATGACCAAAGCATCGCTGACGTTAATTTTATTTTTCCTTTATACATCGTAAAGAGCCAGTTAAATAATTTCACACCTGTTGGGATCGCGATCAGCATCGTCGAAATGGAGAAGAACGAGTTTACTGCCGCTGAGTTCCCCATCGTAAAGAAGTGATGCACCCAAGTGAAATAACTAAATAACGCGATCGCTAACATGGAAAAGACCATCGATTTATATCCAAACAAACGTTTCTTCGCAAATGTACTGATAATTTCCGAATAGATACCTAAAGAAGGCAATAATACAATATAAACTTCAGGGTGTCCCCATATCCAGAACAGATTACTCCATAACATCGGCATACCGCCTGATGCCATCGTAAAGAAGTGGGAACCAAATAGTCGGTCAAATGTCATTAAACCTAAAGCTACTGTTAATACAGGGAAAGCGAAGATAATAATGATACACATAATTAATACAGACCAAACGAACATTGGCATTTTCATTAATGACATACCTTTTGCTCTCATCTTAAGAATTGTCACTAAGAAGTTTATACCCGTAATAAGGGTACCGATCCCGGCTATTTGCAAGGCAACTGCATAATAGTTATTTCCAACTCCAGGACTAAATTCAGTACCTGCTAATGGAAAATAGGATGTCCAACCTGCAGTAGGTGATCCACCAATAATAAAGGAGATATTAAAGAGTGCACACCCAGCCGCAAAAGTCCAAAAACTGAATGCATTAAGCATCGGATAAGCAACATCACGTGCCCCAATTTGAAGTGGAACAGCAATATTAATTAACCCCATTAAAAATGGCATTGCCATAAATAAAATCATAATTGTACCATGTGTCGTAAAAATACCATCATAGTGGTTTGCATCTAATAATTTTAAGTTCGGTGCCGTCAGTTGGGCACGCATCATCAATGCATCAACACCACCACGGAAAAGCATTAATACTGCGACTAATACATACATAACACCGATCTTTTTATGATCGACGGTTGTCAACCAGTTTTGCCAAAGCCATTTCCATTTTTTAAAGTATGTTAAGAAAAAAACGACAGCGATCATCGCAAGGGCGATTCCTGCTTCTGTTACATATATAATCGGTTCGCCGGTGACGAAAAATTCATCAAGCTTCATCCTGTTCTCCTCCAATCTATTTAGTGTTGATGTTCTGACATGTCCATGTTCATATCCATGTCCATATCATCCATATTATGTTGTTTTTGATTGGTTTCTTGTTTCTTCATCACACCATGTTGATGTGGTGCTTTCACCCATGGTAAATGTGTACCGGTAAAAGTCATTCGTCCAACTACACCAGGTTTCAAAATCTTGTTGTAATCAGCCTTAGTTAATTTAGATGCTGATTTCTTAACGTCCTTCACCCATTTATCGAAATCTTTTTGCGTTTGAGAAAGAACTTCGAAATCCATATGCGCAAAACCTTCACCATTAAAATTGGCATTTCTTCCTAAATAGGATCCCGGTTTATCTGCAAGTAAGATCAGTTCCATTGAATGATTAGGCATTGTATATTTTTGACCGCCTAGTTCAGGTACCCAAAATGATGCCATTGTTCCAGCTGATGTTAATTGGAATTTAACTGGCGTACCTTCAGGTATATTTACATAGTTCACCGTTTCAATTCCTTGTTCTGGATAACTAAAAATCCATTTCCAATCTGCCGATGTCACATTAATTGTAATCGGCTTTTTATCCTCATAACCTTTTGGTATATCTTCTAACGCGTAGTTTGCTTTAATAGTAGGAATAGCAACAGCAATAATAATGACAATTGGTATTGCCGTCCAAATAATTTCAAGCCACTTGTTACCATGTTGATCAGGTGGGATATAATCTGCAGCTAAGCGTTTTTCACGATATTTAAATACCATGAAAATAAATAATCCCAAAACAACAACTAAAATAATCATCATTAACCAAAATGAATAGACGATTAAATCATATTGCTTTTGCGCAACAGGGCCTTGTGGATTTAAGACAGCTATTTTACTAGTGTCACAACCACTCAAAAGAAATATTGATGATAGCAACATCAATACTGTTATTTTCCATGGGATATGTTTCTTTTTCACACTTTCTCTCTCCTTCCCAATCTACGAAGTATGTATCATCTTTCACAAGTAAAAGAAAATATCATCATTTATTTTTAAAATTTGTTCTGATAAATTGTACTGCAATTTATATCTTTTTGTGCACATTTTCACAATCTCGACAATTTAAATTCATAAATACGTCATAAAAATTTCTCCAATATTTTGTTGACAACTTAAAATTAGAATTCCTATGGTAATGTTGGATTTTACTTGGAAGGAGATTTGAATTGGGGATATTATTTTTATCAAACAAAAAAGACTAGTGACTAAATTACTGGTTAGTTCTAGTCTAATTTACTATTTACAGCTTTGAAATTTAAAAAAGAGGAATTAACCATCATTAACTTCTTAACAAGCGAATTAGTTGCAATCCATCAGACGGATGCCCCTTATATGCCCCCATCCAAGTTGGATAGGTAATAGGAATTATCGTTACAAAAAACTGAGAAAAGTTAAATATAGCGGTCCACCAGAAAAATGACGGTAATTCACCTTGAGGTACTGATATTGCTATCAAACCGCATAATATCGCAACTAATAAGGACATTATTGGTCCACCAGCCAATGCAGTAGCCCTCTGCCGACTTTTTAAAGTCCCTTCCCAACTAGCATAACCTACATATGACCAATGTAGATGAAAATGAAGCCTTCCTAATCTAAAATTTTCTTTATTCTCCTTATTACTATTTCCTAAATAAACATATGCGTGAGATTTTGAAGTTGAGACAACACCAATACCATGTCCTATTTCATGCAAGAGGACACAAAGCGGTATTACTAGAATATAAAACAGTAAGAAAATCAACATTTATTAAACTCCTTTATGTTATTTTTCACTTAAACTATTCATTAGGTAAATGAATGTTCCCAAGGTTTCAAAAGATTTGTATGTATATATTTCTACTCCTTCTTCGATATGTTTTACTTCTATTTACTCTTACGTTTAAATGGTATAAAAGTTACAATTAATTCAAAGGATTTTCTAGAATAGAGCTGTTCGTTATATAATTTAGCCTTATTAAATTTAACGTAATCATCCATATAAACTGAAAGTGAGTTATTCAGCTATATGGACCGATTACAGAAAAAAATCCTGCATATCAATACAGGATTTTTAATCAAACATTATTATAAATTATCGAACCAAAATCCATTCCATTACGAATTTTTAACAATTTTTGCTTTTCTCTCCGTTCGCTTTGGTGCTTGATGAATGGATAATCCCAATGTATCCTCCATCGCTTCAAGAATCGCCTCATTCATACTTGGATGCGGGTAGGTTGGAAATAGAAAGTCTTCATCCCTTGCCACCATTTCCCCACCAATAACAGCCGATGAAATTAGTTCAATCGCACCCTCACCAATGATGTGCATACCTAGTATCCTATTCGTTTCTTCATCAATTACAACTTTTGCAAATCCATCCCGATTTCCTGATAACATTGCAAATCCGCTGCCGGAAAGTTGATAACGACCTATTTTTACTGGATAACCAGCTGCCTTTGCCTGTTCCTCGGAAAATCCAACATGTGCAATTGGAGGTACAGAGTATACAACCTCAGGCATCCATGTTAAATCGATTTCACTTTTTCCTCCAGCAATGATTTCAGCAACCGCCTTTCCTTGCTTGATTGCTTTTGCAGCAAGAAATGGCCCCCCTGACACATCTCCAATTGCGAATATATGATCCATATTCGTTTTCCCGATACGGTCACACACAATAAAACCGTTACTATCAATCGCTAAACCCATTCTTTCCAATCCAAGTTCATTCGTATTCCCTTTAATCTCTTCTTCAATATAAATAGTACTCGAATGAATCATCACTGTTTCATCTTTATGATTTGTAAACGTACAGTCTACTCCAGACTCATTTTCCGAAAAGCGAAGATCTTTTGTATTAGGATATAATGATATTTTTCTTTTTTTCAATTGCCTCTTTAGTTCTTTAAGAATGTCTTTATCAAATGGAAAATCATGATTTTCTTCTAAAATAATACTAACCTTCGTCCCGAGTAAACTATAAGCAAATGCCGCTTCTAAAATTATATAGTCCGAACCAACTAACAGTAATTGTTCCGGGATCGTCTCCACTTGAAATAACTCCCTGGAATTCAACTGATAGTTAGCACTCACTTTATGACTTCCTGCTTTTGTACCCGTGGCAATTATTGCCTGTTCAAAATTAACAACCTCATAATGATGACCATTTTCTATTCCAATTTTATTAGCAGAAATAAATGATGCCCTTCCATACATTACATCAATCTTATTCGCTTTACAAAGTGACTCTATCCCCATTTGTAATTGAGAAAGTAATTTTTTTCTATATGCAAGAAAGGTTGAAAAATCAAATTCCTTCGTTTCGAATTTATAGCCTATTTCTATTAGATGGTCCCATGTATTCGTTTGTTTGGCTGTGTGTACAAATGCTTTAGAAGGAATACAGCCTTCATGTAAACAAATTCCCCCAAGTTTTTTCTGTTCAATTAATAGAACGTCTTTACCTAATTGTGCAGCACGAATCGCAGCAGTGTATCCGCCTGGCCCACCGCCAATAATCACTACTTCTTTTTCTTGTGCAATTTCTCCAACGACCATCCTATTTCATCTCCAATAACATTCTTGATGGATTCTCTATTAAATGAACAAATTCATTTGTAAAACGTACAGCGGTTGCACCGTCCGCCACACGATGATCAAAGGACATTGATAGATTCATCATGCTGCGAATAACAATTTCATCATTTATGACTACCGGTTTCTTTTTTGTTTTATGAAAGGCAATTAAAGCTGTTTGCGGATGATTAATGATCGGAGTTGCGCCGATTCCGCCTAATGGACCAACATTACTAATTGTAAATGTTCCATTTGAAATATCTGCTTTAGTTAGCGTGTTATTTTGCGCTTTTTCAATCGCGATTTTCATTTCTTCATGAATCGCTTTCACGGTTTTTTGTTCAACATGTGGAATGACAGGAACAATTAAGCCATCTTCTACATCAACTGCAATACCAATGTTATACTCTTTCTTAAGTTTGATTACTCCATGATCCTCGTCTAAAACAGAATTAAAAATTGGATACTTTATCAATGTGAGCTGAATTGCTTTTATAAAAAATGCTGCGACAGATACATTAACTCCAGAATCCTTACATTGTTGCTTGCAATCGAGGAGGTTGGTCATATCTACCTCTTCAAAATGGGTAACATGTGGAATCGTAAATAGGGATTTACTCATAAGGGAAGCGATTTGCTTTCTTCGCCCTTTAAAAGGGATTTCATCGCTCTCAACTTCATTGTTTGTTACTTCTTTAATTTTAGGAGCCATTGGTTCTACAGCTTTTGTTCCATAGTTATATACATCTTCATCCGTAATTCTTCCCGCTGGTCCGGTTCCATTAATTTTTTCGATATCAATGCCTAACTCACGAGCTATTTTTCTTGTGTATGGTGCAGCCAGAATTAGTCGGTTAGTCTTTTCTGCTTTGTTTCTATTACTAGATACAGTAACTTCATGCTGAACTTGTTTTGTTTGGCCAGATTCGATAATTAATATCGTTGTGCCTATTGGAACAAGTGAACCTTCACTAACGAGAATTTCCTTTACTATTCCTGTAGTTGGTGAAGGAAGCTCTGCCGTCATTTTATCCGTTTGGACTTCAACTAAAGGTTGATCACTTTGTACACGATCTCCTACTTTAACCAAGTATGAAACGATTTCTCCTTCCGTCATCCCTTCCCCAATATCATGAAGTTTTACCTCTACCAAATCTCTCACCCACTCGCATCATAAGTTTTTAATGGTCGATTTCCGCTCCATTCACTTTAGTTATCACATGACAATGAAATTAACACATGGTTTTAAAAATTCACTGCCCTTTTAATCGCTTCAATGATTCGATTTTCATCTGGCAGATAATGTTTTTCTAATGTATAAAATGGAACAGGCACATCAAATCCGGTCACACGTTGAATTGGTGCCTTTAAATATAAAAACGAAGTGTCTTGAATTAACGAAAGAATGTCTGCTCCCAATCCACTTGTCGCATGTGCCTCATGAATAATTACCGCTCTCCCCGTTTTCTGCACAGATGTTGAAATGGTTTCTCGATCGAGCGGGTATAATGTTCGTAAATCAATGACTTCACAATGTATATTTTGTTTTTGTGCATTTTCAGCAGCTTTCATCGCCAATGGGATCATCGCTCCCCACGCAATAACAGTAACATCTGTCCCTTCTTTTAAACGATTCGCCTTCCCAATTTCAACGGTATATCTTTCAGTAGGAACTTCATCCTTAAATGCACGGTAGGAACGCATCGGCTCTAAAAATAAAACAGGGTCGGGATCTTCAATACTCGCAATTAATAAACCTTTTGCATCATATGGATTGGATGGACAAACGACCTTTATTCCCGGCATATGTGTAAATATCGCCTCCACACTATCCGAATGAATTTCCGGAGCCTTTACACCGGCACCATATGGCGCACGAATGACCATTGGCACGTGAAAACGGCTCATCGTTCTCATTCTGATTCTTGTGGCATGGCTCATAATTTGTTCAAATGCAGGATAAATAAAGCCTAAAAACTGCATCTCTACTACTGGAAGAAATCCGTTAATGGCAAGGCCGATAGCTGTACCGACAATCCCTGCTTCACTCAAGGGTGTGTCGATAACTCGATCCTCCCCGAATTCTTGCTGCAGCCCCTCCGTTGCGCGAAACACACCACCATTTTTGCCAACATCCTCACCTAATACAAGGACTTCCTCTTGATCCTTCATCACTGTCCGAAGCCCATCAGTTACAGCTTGCACTAATGACAACTTTTGCGTTTTTGCTGCAATCACACTCATTGATTCACACCTCGCAAAAATTCATAATATTGATCTCTTTGGTCTTTTATCGTCCAAGTTGGCTCAGCAAATACGTGAGCAAATAGATCATCAATGTTTGGTTCAGGAAAACTCTCCATTTCTTCTATTGCTTTTTCAATTGTTTTTCCCGCTTTAGAAACGATTTCTTCCTTCCATTCCTCATCCCAAATTCCTTCATTTTTCATGTATCTTTCTAATCGAATGATTGGATCCCCGTTTTCCCGCCTTTTTTCACTATTATTTTGATCTCGATATTTTGATGGATCATCTGCTGTCGTATGTGCCCCATATCTCCATGTCACTGCTTCAATAAGCGTTGGTCCTTCTCCACGTCTTGCCCGTTCGATCGCTTTTTTCGTTTCAAAATAAACCGCAAATATATCATTTCCGTCAATACGTATACCGGGAATACTATAAGCTACTGATTTTTGCGCAATGGTTTCTGAATTCATTTGCTTTTCAATCGGCACCGAAATTGCAAATTGATTATTTTGATTAAAAAAGACTACAGGTGCTTTAAAAACGCTGGCAAAATTTAATCCTTCGTGAAAATCACCTTCAGATGTTGCCCCGTCTCCAAAATAGACAATGGCAGCATTGTTCGTTCCTTTTCTTTTTTCCGCCATGGCAGCCCCTGTGGCATGAAGAAGTTGTGTTGCAATAGGAACAGCTGGGGGGAAAATCTTTTTTCCTTCTGGCGGGACACATCCTTCCAATCTACCATTCCAGTAAAGAAGGATTGTTTTTAATGAATGGCCAAAAGTGATGCTTGCTGCATGATCACGATAAGTGGGAAAAAGCCAATCATTCGGTTGTAATGCGAGGGCACTGCCGACCTGTGCTGCTTCCTGCCCCTCAAATGGGGCATATGTGCCTAATCTTCCTTGCCTTTGAAGGCTAATTGCTTTTCGATCAAATGCTCGAACAAGCGTTAATCTTTCATATAGTTCTTTAATAAAATCTAGTGAAAGCGCTTTCGAAATTTCAGAGTTTAATAGATTCCCATTTTCATCGAGATAACGAATCATTTGAAATTGTTCCATTTATTCGTCCTCCTTGTGTCTTTTTTCCAAGACTAAACTTAATGCCGTATTTCCCATTTTGGCCGTTTGTGATGTGAAAAGAAGCTGTTTCTGTTTTTTCTTACTTCAATTTTTTGCTCGCAAAATTGATTTGCTGATTCGATTGTTGAAATATTTTTATTGTCAGCATTCCGATAGATTTCTAGCAAGGAATTATAGATTGCTTTTGTTTTTCTAATTACTCTATTTTTATTTGGACCGTAAAGCTCATCGGATACTTGAATAAGCCCACCCGCATTAACAATATAATCTGGTGCATACAAAATATTCTTCTTTTTAAGCAGGTCTCCATGATTATCATCTAACAGTTGATTGTTTGCTGATCCAACAATGGCTTTAGCCTTTAATACTTCAATTGTATCATCATTAATAACGCCACCAAGCGCACATGGGACAAAAGCATCTGCTTCTACAGCATAAATATCATTTCCCGATACTACTTTTACACTAAGATTTCCAATTTCCTTTGCACGTTTTAAAAGAGCATCAATTGCTTCCAAATTGATATCTGTCACGTAAAGTGATGCACCCGCTTCGAGTAATGTTTCTGCTACTTTAAAGCCCACCTTGCCTAAACCTTGAATTGAATAGGTTTTATCACCAATTTCATTGGAACCATAAAGTGTTTCATTTGTAGCTCTTATTCCGTAAATTACCCCTTGTGCTGTTGGTATGGAAGAATCGCCACTTCCACCATATTCCTCCGGTAATCCGACGATACAGTTTGTTTCTTTCATCGCATGCACAAAATCCTCTGGTGTCGTCCCCATATCTGTCCCTGTATAATAACGGCCATTTAAAGAATCAATGTATTGACCTAATGACCTGAATAATTCCGGCGTTTTATCTTTAACAGGGTCACCAATAATGACCGTTTTACCGCCTCCGAAATCAACATCGGCTGCTACACACTTATAAGTCATACCTTTCGATAGACGAAGTGCGTCGTTTAAAGCATGCTCGAATGTTTGATAAGGATACATGCGGCAGCCTCCTGTTGCTGGTCCGAGAGTAGTATTATGTATCGCAATAATCGCTTTCAGTCCTGTTTTAGGATCGTTGCAAATAACAACTTGTTCATGATTATAAATTTTTTGAAAAAAATCCATGTTCGAATCTCCTCTCAAGAAGTTCATTTTACGCTTCTGTAACTTTTTTTGAGTCATTAATCATTTGGGCAATTTTTTCTTTTGGCAAAATGACTTGTTTTACCTCTCCATGGCCAATTAAACCTTGATCGTTCCATGCTTCTGTCCTTGTGATTACAATATTATTCTTTAAGTCTATTAATGTCGCTTTTATCCTTACTTTGGTGTTTGAAGTAGTAGGTGCAATATGTTTAATACTAACTGCCCCACCCATTCCTTCTTCATGATCTTCTAAATAAGGAAGGATAATTTTCCTTGAAACCCATTCCATATGATAAACCATCGATACGGTAGAATATGCCTCATGTACTACTTTTCCTTCAAAACCAGCAAACATGTTTGGCGTTACCTCGAATTCCATCGTAGCCGTTTGCCCAATTTCCATGCCTTCCTTCAATTCAAAAGCACCTACCCTCTGATTAGTCTATGGAAAGAAGTGTTTTATCACTCAACATGCTTTCACCACGAATTTTCTGAAACTCTTTCATTAATAAATCAATCGTTAGTTTCTTTTTTTCTTCTTCTTTCACTTCAAGAATGATTTGTCCTTTATCCATCATAATTAGGCGATTTCCTAAATCGAGTGCCTGTTGCATATTATGGGTGACCATAATCGTCGTTAGCTGATCTTTATCTACTAATTCCTTCGTTAAATCGGTGATAAGTCTTGCACGTGACGGGTCAAGTGCTGCTGTATGTTCATCTAATAATAGAATGGATGGTCGTGTAAACGTTGCCATTAACAATGAAAGTGCTTGCCGTTCTCCTCCTGAAAGAAGACCAACTTTAGCATTTAAACGGTTTTCTAAATTTAAATGAAGTGCTTTTAATGAATCTTTAAAAAATTCCTTTCTATTCTTATCCACGCCTTTTCTTAATGTACGAGATTTATTACGTGAAAAGGCCATTGCAAGATTCTCTTCGATTGTCATCGATGGGGCTGTGCCTGCCATTGGATCTTGAAATACTCTGCCGATAAATTTCGAACGTTTAAATTCTGGTAATCTCGTAACATCTTTATTTTCAATTTGTATTTTCCCAACATCAGGTGATAAGACGCCTGAAATCATATTCATTAATGTAGATTTCCCAGCGCCATTACTCCCGATTACCGTTACAAAATCGCCTTTCTCTAACGTTAAATTGATTTGATCTAAAGCAATTTTTTCATCTGAGGTTCCTTCATTAAAAATTTTGTTAATCTGTTGGAGGTGGAGCAATGTCATCACCTTTCTTTATCGTAATCAATTCAGAATATCTTTTCGCCTTTCGACGTTTTTCTCTTTGCTTTTCAAGTATTTTAGGAAAAACTAATGCCAATGTCACAATAATTGCTGTTATTAATTTCATATCACCCGTATCCAAAAATTTAACCCGAAGTGCTAAACCGAGGATCACTCGATAAATAATAGCCCCTGTGATCACAGCAAATGTTGTCCTGACAATCGTTTTTGTTCCGAAAATCGCTTCTCCGATAATAACTGAGGCAAGACCAACAATAATCATCCCAATTCCTAAATTGATATCCGAAAATTTTGCGTATTGGGCAATTAATGCACCGGATAAGGCAACTAATGCATTCGAAATTCCCAATCCTAGGATAATTAATGAGTCCGTATTCGCTGAAAGACTACGAATCATTCTTTGATTATCACCTGTAGCACGTAAAGCAAGACCAACTTCCGTTTGTAAAAAACGATCAGTAATCCATTTGATGAGTAATGTAATAATGAACATGAAAATTGCGATTCCCCAAGTGGATGGTAAGTACTGAATTCCTGTAGATCCTATTATTTTATTCAGCCATTGATCAATACCTAAAGGCTGCCAAAAGTGAGTAAACTTTGTTAATATTGTTTCAGAATTTAATAGTGGGATATTCGGTCTTCCTACAGATGTATTAGACGATGTTCCCATAATTCGTAAGTTAATGGAGTAGAGCGCAATCATCATTAATATTCCAGATAGGAGTGGATTGATTTTTCCTTTCGTATGTAAAATTCCGGTGATACATCCAGCAATAAAACCGGCAATAATAGCTGCAAATGTTGCTAGGATTGGGTTATAGCCTAAAACAATCATCGTTGCAGCAACCGAACTTCCAGTTACGAAACTCCCGTCTACCGTAAGATCTGGAAAATCAAGCACTCGGAATGAAAGATATACTCCAAGTGCCATGATTGCATAGATGATTCCTTGCTCTACTGAGCCAAATATCGTTGCAAACATTGAATCATCTCCTATTACTCACTAAATTCCGCCTTCCAGTCCTCCTTAACCTCACGTCCAATCGTTTCGGCTGTTTTCTTGTTGATGACTAATTTTAAATTTTGAGGTAGTTGTACCGGTAAATCTGCTGGCTTCTTTTCACCTTTTAATATTTGAACAGCCATTTTCCCTGCTTCATAACCAATATCAGCGTATTCGAATCCGTATGCACCAAGTGCTCCTCTTTTTACTGAATCAAACTCTGCTGCCATCATCGGCAATTTATTATCGTTAGCAACTGATACGACTGATTCTAATGCTGAAACTACTGTATTATCAGAAATAATGTATAAACCATCTACTTTTCCGACAAGTGATTCTGTTGCTTGTTTTACCTCTGCTGAAGTAGACGCAGAAGCTTCCACAATACTTAAACCAATGTCTTTTGCTAGTTTTTTAACATTATCTACTTGGGCACGTGAATTTTGTTCGCCCGAGTTGAAAACCATGCCTACTTTTTTCATATTTAATTGTTCTTTCATAAACTTTAAAGTGTTTGGAATAGCGTCTGGGTGGGTATCTATCGTTCCTGTTACATTTGCACCGGGTTGTTCCATTGATGAAACGAGTTCGGCACCGACTGGGTCTGTCACTGAAGTAAATATTATTGGAATGTCTTTGGTGGCACTAGCTACAGCTTGAGCGCTAGGTGTTGAATTTGCGAAGATGAGATCTACGTTTGAACTAACTAAATTACTTGCAATAGATGTATTTGCACTATTGTCATTTTGAGCATTTTGTATATCATATTCAACTTTTAAACCTGATTCTTCAATCGCCTTTTTAAATCCATCGAATGCAGCATTTAGAGAAGGATGCTCGACAATTTGGGTAACACCAATCTTATACGTTTTCTCTTGCGGTTTTGAGTCACCACTGCTTGCTTCCCCTCCTGTAGTTTTCTTCTCACTTTGCGATCCACACGAGGCCAAAAGTATTGCACTGAATAAAACGATTGCGCTTTTTTTCCAACTTAATCTCATCCCATTTCCCCCCATTAATTTTAATCAATACTCTTTTGATAATTTCTTCATATAAGGAAAATGTCCTGCTTATATAATTAGTTGATTTTCAATGTTTTTCAACGTTTTTCGACAATCGCTCATCATCTGCTCAAGGAGTTGACTAACGGTTGGTTCATCGTGAATCATCCCTGCAATTTGTCCGCTGTTCATAAATCCTTCGGTCCCGTTTCCTTCAAGCGCTCCAATTAAATGACGCTTCTCACTTGTAGCCTCCATGTATTCAAGAAGAGAATAACTTTTTTCGTTTTTCAAGAGAGCAGAGGAATACTCATCGTCCAATACCCTACGTACTTGCCCTTTCGAACGACCAAGAATAATTGTTTGATGATCATTTGCATCAATAAGCTTCGATTTATATTCTTGTGAAAAAGGAGCGTCCTTTGTTGCAACAAATCTAGTCCCCATCTGTACTCCTTGTGCACCTAAAGCCATCGCAGCCAGCAATCCCCTCCCATCCGCAATGCCTCCCGCAGCAACAACCGGGATTTTTACTGCATCAACAATTTGTGGAATAAGCGTCATTGTTGTCGTTTCAAAGGGAGAATTTATTCCGGCAGCTTCAAACCCTTCTGCAACGATAATATCTGCACCAGCCGTTTCTGCCTTTTTTGCGTGCTTTACAGAAGCTATGACCACTATTACCTTTATATCGTGATGATGGAAGATAGGAATCAATGGTGCTGGATTTCCAGCTGATAAAGATACAATGGGCACTTTATGTTTAATGATTAATGAAACCATTTCTTGCATATGCTGATTCACATTTATAGGTAGATTGATCGCAAAAGGTTTATTCGTAAGCACTCCTATTTCTCGGATCATCTTTTCCACTTTCTCAGGAGTCATCGTTCCGACCCCCATCGTACCTAATCCACCAGCATTAGAGACTGCAGCTGATAATTTAGCATTACTAATATTCCCCATCCCTCCCTGAATAATTGGAAGCTCAATGCCGAGTAATTGTGTTAAGTAATTCATACTTCTCCCCCATTGTCTATTCCTCGATTAGTAAAGGATGCTGAAATATATCGTACTTTTTATTCTTTTTATGCATATGATTTCCTTCGCTGAAAACAGATTCAAAAAACTCACCCGCAGGTACTGCAAGTTCCTTGTAATAATCTGAGAAAAGTTGATCCGCCTGATTTCCTAACCATATTTTAGGAAGTAACTCCTCGGGTAATCCGGGATCAATGAATAAAAATTTCCGGTATTCATGAACTAGTTTTGTTCTCTCTACAAAACAATCTGCAGGTGTCATACTTCCAGTTTGAATTCCTATTTTTGCTTGATCATATTTTTTTTGATAAATATCTATAAACTTTTTGTACTGTGAATTGATTTCGGATATATCCCAACAATCCTGGACTAACCGTATATTTTCGTGTGGACCTTGATATTCTGTCAGAAAAATATGTACGTAATCGCTAATTTCATATTTTTCCACAAGCTTATTTACTTGTTTAATTAGCGGATTAGGGGATATCCAACAGCTATTCGCAATGCTTCCAAAACCGCTCCAAACTAATTCCTTCCTTAGTTCATCCCGAATTGCTCGCTTCTCCTCAGGAATTGAATAAGTTAGCATTGTCCATTTCCCGTCCCATTTATCTTTCTTTAATTTAAAGATCCGGGTCGCAGCCTCCTCCATTCGGTCGATGCCACGCGGGGTTAAATAATAATAGCTTCGATTCCTTTCTTTGCGTGCTTCCACCCATCCTTGCTTATTCATGCGGGAAATGGCTGCACGAACTGCCTGTTCATTATGACCAAACTCTTTCAATAACTTTATTAAACTGCCAATCCAAATTTCACTTCCATAATGCCGGATATAATCTCCATATATTGTAAAAATCATTGATCTTGTATTTAATGTCCCATTCATCCTATTTATACCTACCTTTTCCTGGAAGTGACGAATCTTTGTTGTGAGAGCAGATAGATTATGAGTATTCCTTTGTCTATACATTCTCCACTATTGTTGCAATTCCTTGGCCAACCCCTATACACATCGTAGCTAGACCTACTTCCGTATTTCTCCTTTTCATCTCATATATTAATGTCGTTAAGATTCTTGCTCCACTAGCACCTAGTGGATGCCCTAAAGCAATCGCCCCTCCATTTACATTTACCAGTTCTGGATTTACTTCAAGCTGGTTGATGCATTCAATAGATTGTGAGGCAAATGCTTCATTTAATTCTATTAGATTGATGTCTTTTATCGTCATATTAACCCGAGACAACAATTTTCTAGTCGCATAAATAGGTCCAAGTCCCATTACAGCAGGTTCCAGTCCGGCTACTGCTGTTGCTTTATATTTAACTAGCGGGGTTAGCCCTAATTTCTTTGCTTTCGTTTCACTCATTAAAAGTAATGCGGATGCACCATCATTAACTCCGGATGAATTCCCTGCTGTAACTGTCCCATTGGAAAATAGCGGTTTTAATTTTTGTAACGCTTCATAGCTTGAATTTGGTCGTGGATGTTCATCCAACGTTACTTCTGTGACTTTTCCTTTGCGATCAACTGTAGGAATAGAGATTATCTCATCAGAAAATCGTCCATGCTCATGGGCTTGTTTAGCCTTTAATTGACTCAATAAGGCAAATTGATCCTGCTCTTCACGCGTGATGTTATATTTTTTCGCTACATTCTCTGCTGTTTCCGGCATCGAATCTATTCCGTAGATTTGCTTTAATTTGTCATTTGCAAAACGCCAGCCAATCGTTGTATCAAACAATTCCATAGTACCTCTAGGAAAATCAGACTCTGGTTTTGCCATGACAAAAGGGGCTCTTGACATGCTTTCCGTTCCACCGGCAATAAAAATGTCACCATCTCCTACGGAAATTGCTCTAGCGGCATAATTAACTGCATCTAAACCAGATCCACATAAACGATTGATCGTTGTTGCTGCTGTCTCTACCGGCAATCCTGCTAGTAATGCGGACATTCGAGCAACATTTCTATTGTCTTCTCCCGCCTGATTTGCACAACCAAATACAACTTCCTCAATCTCGTTTACTGGGAGTTTAGGATTCCTTTCTAGTAGTGCATGAATTACCATAGCTCCTAAATCATCCGGACGAACATTTTTTAAGGATCCTTTGTATCTGCCGATTGGCGTTCGTACCGCATCAATAATGACAACATTATTCATTTCGCCACACTCCCTACTGAAAACAACACTCTACTTACCTTCGAAATTAGGTTTTCTTTTATTTAGGAAAGCATCGATTCCTTCTTTATGGTCAAAGGATTGCCCTGCGATTCTTTGGGCATATGCCTCTTTATCCAATACTTCTTGCAAATTGGAATCCCAGCTTTGATTCATATAACGTTTTATTAAACCAATCGCCTTTGTAGGCATTTTCGCTAATTTTTCTGCGAATTGAGCAATCGTAGTTTCCCATTCTTCGATAGGAACAACTTTTGTAATTAATCCAATATTTTTTGCCTCTTCCGCCGAAATTTTTTCACCTAAAATTGCTAACTCTAGTGCTTTTGCATGGCCGACAATCCTAGGAAGATAATACATATTTCCGGAATCGGGTACTAAACCAACATGGATAAATGCTTCGATAAAGCTTGCATTAGCAGAAGCTAAGCGAAAATCGCATGCAAGTGCTAAGCTCAATCCTGCCCCTGCTGCAGTTCCGTTTATCGCTGCAATGATTGGTTTTTCTATTGCAGCCATTTCTCTGATCATCGGATTATAGTATTTTCGCAAAAGCTCACCATAATCGGTATCTTCCTTTACTGCTTGAAGATCTTGACCAGAACAAAAGGCACGTCCCGCACCTGAAATAACAATACTTCTTATCTCTGGATTCTTCGCAGCATCTTTCAGTGCGTTTCTTACTTCTATTTTCATTTGTTCATTAAATGCATTTAATTTATCAGGTCGATTTAATGTGATCCATGCGACTTGATTTTTCATTTCATATAAGATTGTTTCGTACATACCCTCACCCCTACCGTCCTTTGAATTGCGGCTTTCTTTTTTCCACAAATGCTTTCATGCCTTCTTTTTGATCTTCTGTTGAAAATAATAATGAAAAGTTTTTTCGCTCATATTGCATTCCTTCGAGCAGGGAATTGTCGATAGCCTTATACACGGCCTCCTTAATGAATCGAACAGAGAGAGCTGGTTTTTCCGCTATTTTTTTCGCGTAATTAATTGTCTCTTCAATAACAAGTTCTTTCGGAAAACGTTTATTAATGATTCCGTGTTGTTCAGCTTCAACTGCCGTCATCATCTCGCCTGACCAAAGCCATTCCAAAGCTTTTGTTTTCCCCATAAGCTTTGTTAACCTTTGCGTCCCACCTGCACCTGGCATGACAGCTAAATTAATTTCAGGAAATCCGAATTTAGCATCTTCTGCTGCAAAAAGGAGATCACAAGCGAGAGCCAGTTCAAAACCACCACCTAATGCAAAACCGTGAACAGCACCGATAATTGGTTTTTTTATTTGTAAAAGACGATCCCAATCTGCAAACTGGTTTAATAATTCAAGATCAATTGCCGCATCATTTGCCATTTCGCTTATGTCTGCTCCGGCTGCAAATGCTTTACCATTTCCGTATAGAACGATCACGTTGACTTTTTCATCTTTTTCCATATTTTCGATCGTCCGAACAATTTCATTCACCATTTTTCGATTGAGTGCATTTAATACTTCCGGTCGATTAAGCCGGATGGTCCCGATGTTCTCATCCGTTTCTACCTGAATAAATTTCAGATTATTATCCATTCACATCTTCACCAAACATAAATGTAACTATATCTCCGGCAAATTCCATTACATCTTTTCCGGAAGCTTTGGATTCAGGCGTTTTAGACGCTTCTTTAAATGCTTCCTTGCTCGCATAGTACATGACACACATGAGGTAGTATGGACTTGAACTCGACATTTTTGTAATTTCCACCTTTTCTAGGCCGGGAATCTGATTTGTTATAGGCATATGTGTATTAAAGTAATGTTCATCAAAACTTGCAGGATCCTCTGGTTTTTTAAATAATGCGATCATTTTGTACATGTTGTTTCTCCTCTCATCCTCTTTTTTTAAATCTCCATTAAACATGTTGTTGATTTCCGCTGCAGGTGCTCGCTTTCCGCGGGCGGCCCGTGAGCTTCCTCGACGCTAATGCGTCTGCGGGGTCTCACGTAAACCGCTTTTCCCGCAGGAGTCTCGCACCTTCCGCTCCAATCAACTTAAACAATTATGAGCTGTAACATAGTATTTTAATAGAATTTACATTAGATTAGATATTGGTTTCATTGCTTCAAATGGGTTTTTGCATGCTTTGCAGTATAGGATACTGCGGCATGCGGTTGGTCCAAATAAGTTTTCCATTGTCGTATAGTAGGAGCCGCAATAGGGACATTCGACTTTCCACTCCTGGATTTCATCATTGAAAACTGGCGGTGGAGCAATTCCAAATTGCTTTAGCCTTTCTTTGCCATCTTCAGATATTCGATCGGATGTCCATGGTGGGTGATAAATAAATTCCACTTCAACAGAGGTTACTTCACTTATTTGTAAAATAGCCTCGGTTATATTTTTTCGAATAATCTCCAATGCAGGACATCCTAAAAACGTTGGTAGCGCTTTAATATGAATCTTGTTAAAATCCAAGATTTTTATTTCTTCAATCATTCCTAAATCAACGACACTGACTGATGGGATTTCCGGATCTTTCACATTTTCTAAGCATTTTTCCACTCGAATAAGTAATTCATTATTTAATGTCAAAATTTCCACCCTTCTTTTTTACCAAGTTGCTTGCGGATCAAAGGTGTACACTTCACTTAGTGTTGCTAATGCATCTTGCAGGTCTTCGGTATGGAATCCTTCCCTTCCATTTCCTTTTTTACTTTTTGGTTCACCAGGGTATGGCATCGAAATTTCTTCAAAAACCTTCTTCATTTCTGTTTCCCATTGCTTTTTAAATGTCTGTTCCGCATCGATTAAGCCGTTATCAAACATTAATTTGCCATTTGGACCATAGGATAGTACTCCTGAAAATTCATTCCATACTTTTTGAATCGCTGCACGCATTCTCGTTTTTCCTTCTCCACTACTTAAACACAATTGATTAAACCAAACTTTCCAATGCATAATATGATAATATTGTTCCATTTTCATTTTCGTCGCAGCATGTGCTAACGGTTCAAAGGATGATTGTTTTAACGATTCAAGTTTTAGTTTTTTATAAATATCATAGAAATAATGACGTACAACGGTAAAAGCCCAATCATATTTTGGTTGATTTAAATAGGTTCCGGTACCATTTGCCATTTCTAGTAAAATAGCATTTTTCCGGGATTCAGCTTTACGTGAATGGGCTAGTTCATCAGCTGTCCCTTCACCAAGAGATTCAAGTAGTTCATAGTACATGACAGCGTGCCCCATTGTAGCCTGATTAATCGATGCGTAGGCAATATCTTCTTCAATATGGGGAGCTAAACCGAGCCATTCTGAACCGCGATAGGCAAGGATAAAATCGTCATCTGCTAATTGATATAATAATTCGATTAGCACCTGTTTAAATTCTTTATTTTCGATCTGTTGTTCCACGCTGCACTCCTCCCCATGACATGATTTCCTTTTCATCTAATACTTGCTGTTCGTATTGGCGCCATTTCTTTTTCAAATAGCCGTATCCTTTTGTTAGGCGGTAATCTTTATTATCTAATCGTGAAATCGCCGCCCTTTCTTCAGGCTGTAATTTGCGAATATCAGAGCGTTTCACCACCCATATATCGACGACAGGTTCACGTCTCATAAAATTTTCTTGTGCCATGACAAATGCCATTTCTTGATTTGGTGCGAGCAAACTAAATTGGTATTGCATATCGGATTTAAATGTTCGTCGACTGAAAACTTCATAGACTTCGTAAAAATTATTGGAATTAGATTGTTTATCCAATACGACCACTCCTTTTGAATCTAGTTACCTTATCCTAACGCTTCACGCACCCAGCGGTTATTTTCATAGGCTGTTATGCGCAGCTGAAGTCTGGACTTCGATTTAGGACCATTATTCGAAATAATTTTTTTAAATTCATTCCAATCCGGCTGTTGGTATATCCATTCTCCTGTCTCTTGATCAAAATGCATCGTTTCATCTGGTAGCTTTAGTCCTAATGCAAGAACTCTAGGTACATATTTTTTAAAAAAGTCTTGCCGTAATTGTTCATTGGTTTTCGTTCTTATTTTGTATTTAATCGTTAAGTCCTGTTTAGACGAACCGGTTGTTTGTGCGGTTGCCGGTCCGAAGAACATTAACAGGGAATCCCACCAGCGATTTAAGGAATCTTGCAGCATTTCCCGTTGTTTATCGGTTCCTTCCGCGAGCGCCATAATAATTGATTCGCCGTGTTGCGCATGGAAAACTTCTTCTGCACAAATTCTTTGAAGAGCGCGTGCATAAGGGCCGTAAGAAGCTTGTAACATATTTGTTTGCGTCATAATCGCAGCACCATCTACAAGCCAGGCAATCATTCCAGCGTCCGCCCATGTCGGTGCTTCCATATGGAAGACATTGTGAAACTTCAATTTTCCTGAAAATAAATCATCCATGATATCTTCTCGGGTTTTCCCAAGTGGTTCAAGCAAATCTTCGACAACGCGTAGGAGAAGTTGCCCGTGACCCATTTCATCTTGTACTTTTGCCATAATGCCGAGTTTTTTTCGTAATGACGGGGCTTTAGGTACCCACTCTTTTTCTGGTAAAGCGCCCATGATTTCACTAATTCCGTGCATGGAAATTAATTTAATGAGGACCATGCGGTAGTCATCTGGCATCCAGTCATTGGCTTCTATCTTTTCGCCATTATTGATTCTTTCCATAAATTGCTGATGTTTCTCTTCTTCTGTTAACTGATGGGTATCAATGAAGTTCATAATTATCTCCTTTCGTGAGGCTTTTCATAATATAGACCGTTCCTTTTCGCTACAGGAACCTGCTTTCCGCGGGGAGGAAGTCGAGCCTCCTCAGCGCTTTGCGCTTGCGAGGTCTCGACATTTCCTCTATATCCCGCAGGAGTCAGGTTCCTTTCGCTCCAATCCACTCTGCGTTCTAGAAAGGGGCAAAATTCTAAAAAGTTATTTTCTAGGGTGTTTTTTACTTAAATATCACATTTCACCATCATTCAGCTACGTTGGTGTATCGGTGATCGATGATTCTGATGGCCTTCCCTTCTGATCTTGGGAGTGCTTTGGGTGGGTGTATTGTGATTTTCATTGAGATTAAGCAGTTTGATTTCATTTTTCCGTAAATTTCATTTTGAAGTGTTTTTATTTTTGGATGTTGTAGATTCTGTGATATTTGTTGAAAAAGTTCTTCTGTTATTTCTACGTGAAGCTCAATTTCGTCTAGTGAGGATTTTCTAAGAAGGTGTACTTGGTAATGTGGTGCGATGTCTTTCACTTGTATGAGATGATGTTCGATATCTGAAGGAAATACGTTGATTCCTCGTATTATGATCATGTCGTCAATTCGTCCTTTGATGCGGGACATTCTTGCTGTTGTTCGACCACAATTGCATTTTTCAGTTGTAATTGATGCGATGTCACCCGATCTGTAACGAATAATTGGAAACGCTTCCTTTTTTAAGCTAGTAAAAACTAATTCTCCTTCTTCCCCATTGGGAACAGGCTGCAATGTTTTTGGATTAATTACTTCAACTAGAAAATGATCTTCTGCGATATGTAGTCCATTCTGTCCTTCATAACATTCCATGGCTACTCCCGGTCCGATGACTTCACTTAGTCCATAAATGTCACAAGCTTTAATATCAAATAAATCTTCCAGCTTTTTACGCATTTCATCTGACCATGGTTCGGCTCCGAATATGCCAATCCTTAATGAAGTATCCCTAGGATTAAGTCCAAGCTCAATCATTTTTTCGCCAATATTTAATGCGTAAGAAGGTGTAGAACAAAGAATGGTCGGTTTAAAATCTTGAATAATATTAATTTGTCTTTCCGTGTTGCCACCGGATATTGGTATGACGGTTACACCTAATTCTTCGCCTCCATAATGAAGACCGAGGCCGCCTGTAAATAATCCATAACCATATGCATTTTGCAATATATCACCGCTATTTCCACCGGCAATTGAGATTGCTCTAGCTACTATTGATGACCAATTCTCAATATCTTTTTTTGTGTAACCGACTACCGTCGGTTTGCCACTTGTTCCTGAAGATGCGTGAATTCGAACTAATTCATTTTGCTTTGATGCAAATAGACCAAACGGATAATGATCTCTAAGATCTTTTTTCGTTGTAAATGGGAGCTTTCGTATATCATCCAATTGCTGAATATCATGAGGAGAAATTTGTAATTTGAGAAATTGTTGCTGATAAAATGGAACGTTCCGATAGACTCGATTAATCGTATTTTTCAAATCATGAAGCTGCTGATGTTGAATCAATGATCGCTCTGCTGATTCAATCATAATTGCCCCCCTTACGATTACTTTTCTAATAATTATATGACGTAATTTTTTCGTAGATACATAAATCCGTCATATTATTTTCAGAATAACGCGCCACTACTACATTGTCAATGTTTATTTCAGAAAATTCAGCTTTGTTTTTGTAAAAAAATAAGGATGTTCTTTATATGATTTACAAACTGAAAAAACGTCATTTGAAAAAGATGCTATGATCCACAAATGAGTTTGTATGATGCACAAATCAGGTTTTATGCGGCACAAATTTGGTTCTATGATCCACAAACTGAAAATCCGCCGTTCAAAAAGATGGCTATGGTCCACAAATGAGTTTGTATGATGCACAAATCAGGTTTTATGCGGCACAAATTTGGTTCTATGATCCACAAACTGAAAATCCGCCGTTCAAAAAGATGGCTATGGTCCACAAATGAGTTTGTATGATGCACAAATCGGGTTTTATGATCCACAAACTGAAAATCCGCCGTTCAAAAAGATGGCTATGGTCCACAAATAACATTGCATGATGCACAAATCTAAGTTTATGCGCCACAAAATATTTCAACAAAAAATTGAGCAGAACCTTTACATACCAATAACAAAACGAGTATGAAACCTTTGTGATTTCATACTCGTTTTCGAATGATAATTCTGTTGTTTCTCTTGATACAAACAATAATTAGTTTGTACTTAATACACTGTCATTGATTTCTTCATTTTTCTCATCTTCTACTTTTTCTTTTGTTGAATCATCGCCTAACATTTTCACAAGTTTTCTGGAAATTGATAGTAGGATAAGCCCTAGAACGATGACTACTACTCCGATAACAGAAAAGACTTCAAAATATCCTAATTTTCCAGTGAAGGAACCTAGTTGTCCGGCAATAATATTAGCTACGAAAGAGCTTGCCATCCAAACAGCCATTAATAAAGATGCATACTTAATTGGTGCATACTTACTTACAAATGACAATCCTACTGGTGATAAGAACAATTCACCGACTGTATGGAACAGATACGTAAATACAATGAATAAAATATTTGCTTTTGTCGTAATATGGTGTTCATTACTACCTGTTTGCATAATAGCAAAAAGTAATACGATATATCCAATTCCTAATAGCATCATCCCAAAGGCCATTTTCGTCGGAACAGGAATATCTCCGCGTTTACTATTTGAAAGTTTTACCCATAGCAATGAAACAAGTGGCGCTAATAATACAATAAATAATGGGTTAACTGATTGGAACCAAGAAGTTGGTATTTCCCAGCCAAAAATCGTACGATCAACAAACTTATCTGTATAAATACTTAAAGCTCCACCAGCTTGTTCGAATCCTGCCCAGAAAAAGATAACAAGTACTGTTAAAATAAAGATGACTTTCATTCTATTCTTTTCAACTTTAGTTAACTTTTGTTTTTCAACGGCACCACTAGTAGAAACTTGTGGTTTCCCAACCGGTTTTTTACCGATATCACCTAAGAAACGATTACCTAATGTATTAAACAGGATTTGACCAATAATCATCCCAATCGCTGAAGCAAGGAAACCATACTTATAACCATATTCAATGGCACCATGTGCATGAACAGCAAACCATTTATCTGTAATTAACCCGATAATTAACGGAGAGAAAAATGCGCCGACGTTGATTCCCATATAGAAAATCGTAAATGCCGCATCACGACGCTTATCTTTCGGGTAATACAGTTCACCAACAATCGTAGAAATATTCGGTTTAAAAAATCCGTTACCGATGATTAATAAGATTAGTCCAGTATAAACAGCTGCATAACTTTGATGTGCAAAAAGAACGATATTACCGATCGCCATGATAATTCCGCCAATTGTAACAGCGAGTCGTTGTCCCAAAAATCTATCAGACAACCAGCCACCAATTAATGGCGTAAAGTAAACTGCTCCTGTGAAGAAACCATATAACATAAGTGCAGTACTTTCGTTCATTCCTAATCCGCCATTAACTAATGATTTAGTTAAATAGAGTACTAGGATTGCTCTCATACCATAATAACTAAAACGCTCCCACATTTCTGTCATAAATAACAAGTATAATCCAGGCGGGTGCTTTTTTGATTGTTTGGATTCCAGTTGCTTGTTCATTGTTGCATCCATTCTTGTTCCCCCTAGTAGGTTAAATATTATTTCAGTATAATTATCATAATTTAAGAATAATTAAATCGTCAATAAAATATTTAGAAAAAACAAAATTATAAACTTTCTAAATTGGGTTTTTATTTAGAACAATGTTTATAAAACCCTTGAAATTTATAACTTCATATATATTTTCTAGTAGGAACAAACGGAACTTTATCCAACAATTACTATATTAATATATTTTTAACGTAAGGAAAAGATATCATCTTTTTTATTTTCTTATTCTCTCAATTTATCCAACAGACTGTCGTCTCTGTATTCGAATCTCCCAATTTTCCCTTTTTCTTTTGTAGAAAAAATAATGACTCCTTTTACATTTGCAACTTTTTCTTCATCTCCATTTTTCCGGTAACCGACATTTGCTATGAAGCTATAGCTATTTTTCTCACTTCGCTCAATCGTAACACCTTTAAGATTTAACTTATATCCATTTTCGTGAGCATATGTTGGGTATTGAGTACCGAATGCAGCAATAAAGGAGTCAAGCTCAGATTCTGTAAAGTATGGTCCGTATATCTCCGCTACATATTTATCAAATTCCTTGTTTTCCTCTTTGTTATTGACAACAGTTTTATATTTAGGATTCCACGTTAGGTCGATAAACTTCTCATCTGGACCAGAAAATTGGTGCTCAAGTACTTTATTAATTACTTCTTTATTTGTATCGGTATCGGCTGTTGTCTTTTCTGCTTCAGCCTTGGAGCAAGCAACTATAAAAAACGCTGACATCATAATCATTAGACTTAAAAATAATATGGATTTTGTTTTTCTAATATTTTTTAACATTACACCACACCCCTTTTAAAGGTAATACGTTTATAACACATTTAAGATTCAGATTAATACAACTTTTTCTTTGTATAAAAAAACCCTTAAGTCACTTTAAGGGTCTTAAAAATTATGAAGTTATCCCATCATATGTTCCTCTATAGAAGGTTAATGGATCGCCATCTTCAGTATGAATGTCTTTTACCTCACCTATAAATAGAGTATGATCCCCTGCTAAATGTGAATCATAGACATCACAAACGATATTTGCAATGGACCGGGGAAGAATTGGTACCCCTTCTATCCATTGAAACTGTATTTCCCTTTTTTCATTTAGCTGACCCGCGAAATATTTGGATTCTTCTTGCTGTTCCTTGGATAAAATATTTACGGTAAACTTACCGGATTCTTCGATATATTTTTTCATATTTGCGTGATTGCCAATAGAAATTAAAATTAATTTCGGGTTAAGTGAGACTGACATAAATGCATTAGCAGTCATTCCATGGACTTTATCATTCGTTGATGTTGTTATCACAGTAACGCCCGTAGCAAATTTCCCCATTACCGTTCGAAATAATCGATCATCCATTTAATCCCTCCTAATTAGAAAAGCTCGGGGCGCCTTGTTCATCGACGTAAAAGTCCTGAAATTTTCTAGTCGATAGGCGCTGGACAGAAATGAAATGTTACACTTTCTTTTATTTGTTATTAGAGGCATTTGCTTTCTTATATCGGGTATGAATATTATTTAATTTATAAGTTCCCGCCTCGCTAAATTCATTTAATTCAAGTGATAATGCAAGATAACGATGTTGGTACAAATGGGAAAAATGATCCTTCATAACATTGAATATCTCATTACACGTAGCTTGCTTTACCTCTTCCGACCGTCCGGAACCGATTTTCAAGCTTGCGTGGACAAACGCATCATCATGACTTCCGTCTGCAATACAGTAATTATGGAGTTCAATCGCCCTTGAACGAATCCCGCCAACTGGGAATATATCATTTTTTGAAATGAGTACTTCATTTATTTTTTTTAATAATTCCTGTATTCTTGCCTCTTCTTTAATATTATCGGTATATTCTATGATAAAATGCGGCATTATTCTCCCCCCACATCACGTACAATCGTATTAACTAAACGGCCAATTCCTTCAATCTCTGTGATGACTTCATCTCCTACTTTTGTATCAACAGCACCTTTAGGGGTTCCCGTTAAAATAATATCTCCTGCGTTTAACGTCATAAAGCTACTTAAATATTCAATTAAAAATGGAATGTCAAAGACCATATCCTTCGTTGATCCCTCTTGCGTTAGCTGGCCGTTTACATAGGTTCGCAGTGTGAGATTCATCGGATTGTCGATATCTGCCGCATCAACAATCCACGGTCCGATCGGTGTGCATGTATCGCGGTTTTTAACCCGTAAATTGGGGCGATAATAGTTTTCTAAATAATCGCGGATCGCATAATCATTAGCAATTGTATATCCTTCAATATATTCATAGGCTTCGTCTTTTTTAACATGTCGTGCCTTTTTTCCAATGACAACTACTAACTCACATTCATAATGCATATATGTGGCATCAGCCGGACGCTTCGTATGGCCTCGATGACCAAGTAGTGTATTCATTCCTTTTAAAAAAACTAATGGCTCACTCGGTGCTTTAAAATCAAGTTCTGTTGCGTGGTCTGCATAATTTAAGCCAAGGGCAAAAATCGTCTTCGGTGTAACCGGTGGCAGCCAATCAACTTCATGTTCGGATACGATCTGCCCATCTGGAAGCTTAAGTTTCCCCTCTGTTTCTACAACATGATGAATGGCTCCCTTATAGACAATGCGGGCTCTTTTCAAATTGATACCCCCAATGCTACGTTCTTCTCATGAACTACGGTATTCTCCAAATTTCCGATTTGCTCAATTTCTATTCTAATTCGATCTCCATCTCGCACGAAAGGTGGATTTTCGGGAATACCTACTAGTACTGTGTCCCCAGGATACAGCGTCATAAACTCCGTAATGTCCTGTAAAAGTTTCGATACAGGGCGAATCAAATTGGCTGTTGTATTTTCCTGTCGCAGCACTTCGTTAACAAAAACTTTTATTGTTAGATTGTCAGGATTAATATGTGCACCCTTTTCAACAATCCATGGGCCGATTGGACAAAACCCATCACGAGCCTTTTCGGTAATTGCCGGACGGTACACACTTCTATGCGGGATACTAATGTCATTTACAATTGTATAGCCAGCTATATAATTAAATGCTTGATCTTCTTTCACATTTGTAGCAGGTCGCCCTATCACAATTCCTAAGGCTGCCCCTACTTCCAATTCCGGTATGTCTGTTGGAAGTGGGATAGGAGTGTTAAAGCTAGTCATTGTATTTACTGGTTTAATATATAAAATTGGCGCTTTCGGTGGTGATTGATAGGGTGAATGATTTAATTCATCTCCCATTGCTTCAAGTGCACCTTTGTAATTTAATAATGTTCCATAGATAGTTCCGGAAATAGGGACGTCCCACGGAAGTTGATTTACCTCATAATTAGAACCTTGAATGAGGATTTTATTACCTTTTTTATTGATGCTTGCTTCTTCTATTATTGATTTCCCTTGGAGTTTAAACTTAATTTTCGTTTCCACTTCCACTTCCACTCCCTCCTTTCTAGTTAATCTCCTAAAATTGAATAAAACATAGATAATGGTAGATAAATAAGAGGTAAATCTACCAAAACTTAATGTGACATAGATTATGGTAGATAAACCTTGAATTAATCTCCTAAAATTGAATAAATCCGAAATAATGGGAGATAAATCGGGGGTATAACTACCAAAATTGAATATGATCATAGATAATGGTAGATAAACTAGTAGTCTAAGCTAATAGTCTATCTAAATAATAATCGTCGGCTTTTTCTTTTCTAATTTCGGATCGTCTGTCTTGACGGCGTGCCCTGTATGAATATCTAATACGGTTGATGCTTCATTAAACCAACAATCTGGAGCGGCGTGCCCCCAAAAGGTTTGGCGCATCGGATCATCCAAATCCCATTTTACAGGTTTGAAGTCTGGATCACTTGTTAAGTAGTCTCCGTTATACAGTTCAATTCTGTGTCCGTCCGGATCTCGTAAATAAAGGAAGAATGCGTTTGATAAGCCATGCCGTCCAGGTCCTCGCTCAATACTGGAGCCATACCCTAATGACGCCAACACATCACATGTATGAATCACACTCATCGGATCACTCAACCAGAATCCGACATGATGAAGTCGCGGTCCTACCCCATTCATAAATGCGACATCATGGACCGTCGGTTTACGATGAAGCCATGCAGCCCATATCTTTTCATCATCTGCAGTTGTATACTCTGAACATGCGAATCCAAGCTCATTAATGTAAAAGTTGTAGGCTTTTTCTACATCGGTTACAGCGCAGTTAAAATGATCAATCCGCTGAACTTTTGCCCCTTTATATAAATCGTAACGCTGCAACAAACGATCTGCAGGATCCATCGTTGCAAAAAACTCAAGAGGAAGTCCTGAAACATCCTGCACTCTTAATGTTCGTCCTATCGCCTTTTGCGAACCCGATTCCATCCACTTAATCCGATACCCTTTTTCTGTAAAAAAAAAAGCAGATAATGTATCCAAATCTTCCTCTGCAAAAACTTTATAACTAATTGCCTCTACACTAGGCTGGTCGCTTTCTTTCAGAACTAAGCTATGGTGGGTATGCTCTTCAAGACCACGCAGGTAAATATGTTTGTCATCACTTTCCGTCTCAATAAATCCAAGTGCATGAACATAGAAACGTCTTGATTCTTCTAGATTTGTCACATTCAATACCGCTCTAGCCGCTCGAATGATATTAAAATTCACCATACTTCCCCCCGCCATTACACATTTAAAAAACTTGATTTATCTGAATTGACTTGACCGAGAAAATTGCGAATGATTTCCTTATATGGCTCCTTTTCATATCCTTCAAAATAGGTCATTCCCATTCTAATCGGATCCCCGAAAAAGTAATATTCGTAATGCATTTGTCTACTTCCAAACGCACTCATTGTCATATCCCATGCCAATCGAAATAATTGCACGCGTTCATATCCTTCAAGATTTTTCCCCTGTAAACCCCGATCAATTAATGCACCAATATCTTCATTTTGGAAATCTGCTTGCGTAGGAATGCCCATCAATCCAGATGCCCCTAAGATTCTTAAAATTTCTACTAATCTTGGATAAACTCTTGGATACCAATTACGCGCAGCATCAAGTGCAGCATAATCAGGTGTCATCGTTCCCCATTTATCGAGCTTTGCATTATGCTCCGCCCTATACAAATGACTTCTCATTGTCTCAAGTGCTAACATAATTTCTGTCCCTTTGTCTTGAACATGCTGGAATTGATCAATTCCAATTGCATCCATTACGGAAAGAGCTAATCCGAGAAGAAATTCCGTTTTCACAATATTTTTGGCAACCACCTGATGAGCCATATGAACGACCGCATTCGTTTCACGGAAAGTACGATTACATATCGATGAATTTCCACATACGAACACTCGATTCCAAGGGACAAAGACATTTTCAAAGGAAACAATCGCATCCCCCTCTTCAAAACGAGAGGAAAGTGGATGATCCCATTGATTTTTTCCATAATCAAATGATTCTCGGCTAATAAATTTCAATCCAGGAGTATTATTCGGTATCGCAAATGCAAGTGAGTATGGATCATCTAACTCACCGGCCTTTTTAACTGTGGAAGGAAAAACGAGAATTTCGTCAGTGATCCCACCTTGTGTGGCAAGAAGTCTAATCCCATCAACAATAATGCCATCTTTATTTTTCTCAACGAGATGAAGGGCAACATTGGCATCTTTTTGTTCATGTTGTGCTTTCGCGCGATTCACTTGGGGATGAATTAATGTATGAGTTAAACTAATATCATTTTCCCGGGCATATTCATAATAGTTTTTCGCATTTTCCGCAAGTGATGGATCACATTCAGAGAAGAAATCATAAGCCACTCCCATCGCCATAACTTCCGCATTTAGATAGTCAGGTGAACGTCCCATCATTCCCCCTGAAACTTTCGCCCATTCTGTTATGGCCATTCGTCTTGCTATTAAGTCATCAATTGATTTCGGATGTAAAAACGTCATCCCAACCTTGTCACCTGTAGTTGGTGATTTGTATAATAATTTGTCTTCCTTTTCGTATTGAAGGTCATATAATTTTGCCATTGATTGAATGACATGTTTAAAAGCTGAATGCTCTGTTACGTCATTTACTCTTTCTCCATGTATATAAATATTGTTATTTGCTTTTTTTAATCTCTCAATATACTCTTTTCCTGTTTTTGCTGGCATATATCATTCCTCCTTTAGTTAATTCTTTTTTCCAAATTGCGGGATATGATGATCGCTTAAGGCAACATGGATTACTTGTGTTTCAGTATAAAAATTAAATGCGTAATGTCCACCTTCACGACCCATTCCGCTATATTTACTGCCACCGAATGGAATACGAAGATCCCTCACATTTTGTGAATTAATCCAAACCATGCCTGAATCAACACCTTGAGCTACCCGATGCCCGCGTTTTATATCATTTGTCCATACGTAACCTGCTAGACCGTATTTCGTGTCATTTGCCAGGCGAATCACTTCTTTTTCATCCGTAAATTTCATTACTGCCATAACAGGACCAAATATTTCTTCTTGTGCCACTCGCATTTCATTCGTCACATTTAACAGAAATGTTGGTGGAACAAAATTTCCTTTTCCGAATTCTTTTGGAACTTCTCCACTATAGATTTCAGCCCCTTCATCTTTCGCTAGTTGGATATATTTTTTCACATTGTTAAAATGTTCGATATGAATAAGCGGTCCGACCTCTGTTTCATTATTAAGCGGATCACCGACAATAATCTTTGGTATTCGTTCTTTTAATGCATCAACAAATTGTTCATAAATTGATTCTTGAACAAATAATCTTGAATTTGCTGTGCAACGTTCACCGTTAAAAGAAAAGATCCCCCATGTACATGCATCAAGAGCTCGATCAAAATCAGCATCGTCAAAAACAATGATTGGTGATTTTCCCCCTAGTTCAGCGGATACTCTTTTTAGTGTATCTGCGCCATTTTTGATAATTTCCGAACCCGTTGTCGTTTCACCTGTAAAAGAAATTAATTGCACATTTGGGTGGGCGACAAGTGAGGCACCTGCTGTTTCTCCAAAACCGTGTACCACATTAAATACACCTTTTGGAAGTTCGGCTTTGTCAATAATTTCCGCTAATCGATTGGCTGTCACCGGAGACCATTCACCAGGCTTTAATACGACTGTATTTCCTGTCGCTAGAGCGGGAGCAATCTTCCATGTTTCAAGCATAAAAGGAGCATTCCATGGGGTAATTAATCCCGCTACACCAATCGGCTTGTGAATCGTATAGTTAATAAACTCATCATCGACCTGATATGCTTCACCGACTAAACGATTGGAAACCATTTCGGCATAGAAGCGAAAATTTTGTGCAGATCGAGCCACCATATTTTTCGTTTGGCTGATAGGCAGCCCTGTATCCATTGATTCCAAAGGAGCAATCTCTTCAATATGTTCATCAATTAAATCAGCAATTTTATAAATATATTTTAATCGTTCACTTACTTTCAATTGCCCCCATTCACCGTGGAATGCACGATGTGCCGCTTCTACGGCCACATGAATATCTGCGGCATCACCTTCAGCAATATAGTTGATTACTTCATTTGTAAATGGATTGATATTTTCAAATGTTTTGCCTGAAGCGGCGTCAATAAATTCACCATTTATATAAAGCTGAATATCTTTTAAATTGCTCATTTGTTTCCTCCTATCTTTTTGCTGCGATTTCATCTGGCAATACTACATGCTGCTGTAATACGTCACGAATTTCGTTTTGCAGTTCAGCAGTTGGCAGATCCATCGGCAAACGCAGGACTGGTTTAATTTTCCCCATCATTCCTAACGCGGCCTTTAATGGTGCAGGATTTGTATCTTTAAATAGGACATCATTTAACTCCATTAATTCAAAATGCAGATCTAACGCTTTTTGCGCATCACCGGCCACCCATGTATTATAGAGATCGGCTATTTTGCCAGGGACAACATTGGCTGTGGCACTAATATGTCCGGCTCCACCGATAGCAAGCATTGGATAACATAATAATTCAATTCCTGAGTAAAGCAGAAAATCTCTCCCACATTTAAGAAGGACACGATTCACATGTTCAAAATCTTTGTTGGATTCTTTCACTCCGATGATATTAGGGCAGTCCTCATGTAATCTTGCGAGCGTATCGACATGAAGATTGGTTGCTGTTCTTCCGGGGATGTTATAGACGATGATGGGGATATCAACTGAATCGGCGACAATTTTATAATGCTTATATAAAGCATGCTGTGAAGGCTTATTATAATAAGGGACAATGACAAGTGCAGCATCGGCACCCATTTCTTGTGCTTTTTTTGTCAAATAAAGTGTTTCCTGATGATTAGTTGATCCAGTTCCTGGTACGAAAGGAACTCTTCCATTGATTTTCTTAACGGCTGTTTCCATTACGCGAATCCGTTCCTCCACAGTAAGGGAACTTGGTTCACCGGTTGTACCTGTTACAGAAATGGCGTGTGTTCCACTACTAATATGCCAATCAATTAGATTTTCAAATGTTGCATAATCAATGGAATAATCTTCGTGGAATGGTGTGACGATTGGTGCAATTGACCCTCTCAGCTTTTGCTTTGCTTCCTCAAACATTTTCAAGTCTTTCACACTCCTTAAAAGTATGTATTTTTTGAAAACCCTTACATTTCGAATGTAGCATATGGTAAAGTATATTTAAAATATTTAAAATATTTGTTTTATATACTTTAAAAGTATGCATTAGGTGGGATGAAATGGATATACGGCAGTTGCATTACTTTTCAACAATCGTTGAGGAAGGCCAAATTACTCGTGCTGCGAAAAAACTTCATATGGCCCAGCCTCCATTAAGTCATCAATTAAAACTCTTAGAAGAGGAACTCGGGGTAAAATTAATCGAGAGAAGCGGGAAGAAATTAGAATTGACGAATGCTGGAAAGGTTTTATATAAAAAAGCGCAGAAATTAATCCATCAACTTGAAGAAACGATTATAGAAGTGAAAGAAACAGACGAGGGTTGCAGGGGAACTCTTTCATTAGGTGCATCCAAATCTTGCTTTTCATTCTTTTCAGAAAGACTTCCGGATTTTGTGAAAAAATATCCCCTTGTCTCCATCCAATTAAGGGAAGGCGATTCATTTGTCATAGGTGAACAGATAAAAAATAAGGAGATTGATATTGGTGTTACCCGTCTGCCAATGGATTTATCGGAGTTTTCCTATTTGCATTTATCAAAAGATCCTTACGTGGCAGTGCTTCATCATGATTGGGTCCGAGAGATGGCCCCCTGTTCCTTAACAATAAGAATGGAGCAATTAAAGGGGATTCCGCTTCTGCTTCTGCATCGCATTAAAGGTTCCGGTCAATATGAATTGGTAGTCAATGAATGCCGAAGACATGGATTTGAACCAAATGTTATATGTGAATGCCCGGATGTGACGATGATTTTATCTCTCGTTTCGAAAGGGATGGGAGCTACGATTATTCCAAAATATTCACTGCTTTCTTTCCAAACATCGAATGTTCAGGTTCTTCAACTAGAAAATACAAATATCGTAGCGGAATCCGCACTCATATGGGGTAAAGACCGTTACTTGCCGAAAAGTGCGAAAAATTTCATTGAAATGTTCGAAGAAGTTTTTCCGTTAGACTAACAAAAAAAGACCATATTAAGAGTTTAATATGATCTCAGTATAAATTTTTTATAAACTTTTAGGAACAGTTAAACGAAACAATCCGATTGGTGTCCATTCCTTCATATCTCCAGCGATTGTTAATCCATCTGTAGCCGGCAACTGATGTTCTTCCGATAAAGGTTGGATAAAACCAAAATCTTTGGCCATTACGTAAACGCACTCTTGTGTATCGATGTAAACATCCTTTAAATGCACCTGGGTCTACCGCATAAACGGATGGACTAGATGAATGGTTGCTAGATTGCATCCCTTGCCCGGCACCAGGTGGTGGGCCAGGTGGATATCCTTGTCCCTGCCCTTGTCCCGGTGGTGGGCCCGGAGGATATCCTTGTCCCTGCCCCTGTCCTGGTGGTGGGCCAGGTGGATACCCTTGTCCCTGCCCCTGTCCCTGTGGCGGTCCAGGCGGGTGCCACTGTCCTTGTCCAGATGGGTTTCCAAACGGAAATCCTTGGTTATTGCCACTCCCTTGAAAAGGTTTCAATAAGTCCCCTAACCCAGCACCTACTTGATTCATATTACCTAGATTTGGGAGGAGTTGTTGTCTATAATAGTCATAATCCCAATACATACTAAATTCTCCTTCCGATCTTTTTCCCTAGATAAAATATGTATCAAAGTAAAAATAGGTGCATGCCCTTATATGAAATTAATAATAAAAAACGATAAAACAGTTATTCACCTTTTCCAAATATATCCTATTCCCCAATATGTCTTTAGAAATTTAGGATCAGATGGACGATCCTCAATTTTCTTTCTAATCCTTCGAATATTTACATCGACAATTTTCAAATCACCCACAAACGATTGTCCCCATACATGATCTAATAATTGATCTCTAGAAATAGGCTGGTTCTCATTTTCCATTAAAAATTTTATTAATTCAAATTCGGTTGGGGTTAAATTAATGAGTTGATTATTTTTAGTAATCGTATTATTGTTTTTATCCAACGAAAAAGGAGGAATCGAGATGACATTTTGTTTAGGTACAGCTTCGATTGCTTTTATTCTTCTAAGTAAAGAGCTGATTCTTGCCTCTAGTTCCTTCATACTGAATGGCTTCGTTATATAATCATCCGCACCGGTATCAAGACCTATTACTTTATCATCTTCCTGTGCTTTCGCCGTTAACATAATAATTCCGATTCGTTGATCCTTTTTTCGAATTTCTTTGCAAACATCAAACCCATCGATTCCAGGAAGCATGACATCTAGAAGTGCAATATCGAGATCGGGATGGGCACGAAAAAGTTCTAACGCTTCCTCTCCTGTTTCCGCTTCATATACTGTTAAATTTGCCTTTTTTAAATTTAAACTAATAAAACTTCTAATCGACATTTCATCTTCTAACAAAAGAATGGAAGACATCCTTCGAACCTCCTTTTCATTTCATTCTAACGCCATTATAAAATAATAAGAAAACCTCCACAAACATGGAGGCGTCGCACAACGATTATTTTAAAACTCAACTGGTATAATACTTTGCTTAATTTTTTTAAATGTATATCCATTCTTTTTAAAATAATTTAATAGTTTTGGAAGACTATTTATCGTTTCTGCTCGATCATGGAGTAAAATGACGGGTGTTACGTTTCTGCTTTCTAAATTTTCAACTTGCTGAATAACTTCATTTACATAGCGGCTATTCCTATATTTCCAATCCATACTATCTACATTCCAGTCCCACAAAATAAATCCGGCGTTATCAACTGCCGTTTTATATTTTGGCGTCATATATGGATAACTCCCATATGGAGTTCTTATCAACCGTGTCGACTTTCCTGTAATTTCTTTAAGCGTGCGATTGGCTGTATCCATTTCGTTTACAACCGAATGACTTGATGCATAAATTTTCTTGGCATCATGAGTCACTCCGTGAAGACCAATTGAAAAACCGCGCTTCACAGCATCCTTCGCCTCTTTTGAATATCTCTTCATATTTGGTTCTAACCAGAAGAAAGTCGCATCCGCCTTATAGTCTTCCAAAATATTCATTAAATCTCCTAATCTATTAGATGGTCCATCATCAAATGTTAAGTAAATTACTTTTTCCTCGGAAGGTTTTACAATTGGAATAGATGGCTTTTTATATTTTTTATGCGATATTTTTTCTTTTTTTTCAGATGTATGTTGTTTTTCTATTCTTTTATTATCCTTTGATGTCTCTGCTTTTTTTTCCTGACTTTTTTTCGTTTTATTATCATTTTCTTTCGCCATTGCTGCCGAAACAGCCGTCCGTTCTGAAAGATGTTTTTTATGAAATTGAATCCCCATCGTAATAGAGGCAATAATTACAATTAAACCAAATAAAGTAATTTTCCCTCTCCTATTAAGCCGTCGCATTTTCATTAGTCCGCTCTACCACCCAAAATGTTTATATATTTTAAGTATAAAACATCCTCCATATAAAGGGTGACAAAGAAGTTACAATTTGATAAATGTACATGCCTTTTAAAAAAGGAATGAATCTATTTGATTCAGTCCCGAATTCTATACCAATGTTATATTATTACTACTAAAGAAGGTGCATTCATGCAGATGATGGAATCCTTTTTTGTTTTACCTTCTTGAATCCGACATATTCATGCAGGTAGGACTTCCTTTTTACGCCTTTCCTTCTCGAATCCACAGTATTCATGCAGGTGAGGCTTCCTTTTTACGCTTTTCCTACCCGAATCCACAACTAAATTGACATATATAAAGGCCAGTTAGATCCGAGGATGGCACCATAATTTCTCACACTACCAGACTTTTCTTTTAGTCTTCAGCGATTTTCAATACCATTTTACCCTTGGCTCTACTGCTCACAATATGAATTTGCGCTTCGGCTGCTTCTTTAAGCGGCAGTATTGTACCAACAAATGGCTGGAGTCCACCGTTTTTCAATGCCGCTTCAACGGCGATTAAACTTTCATTATATTCATCTATTGGGGCATTCCATACGGCCATGCCAAGAATATCCGCTTCTTTGGCCATTGTCAGCCGAGGGTTGAAATCCAATGATCCACGGTTGCCAATTATGACAATGCGGCCAAACTTATTGAGAACCTTGAGGTCTTCCTCTAAATTAACGTTAGCAAGCATCTCAATCACAACATCAACGCCCTGAACTTTTTCCAAATAACCATGCTCATGGTGATTAAGTACGACATCAGCACCAGCTTTTCTTACCAACTCCATGCCCTCTTCTGTTCCGGCTGTTCCGATGACTTGTGCACCATTATATTTTGCTAGCTGTACTGCTAAGAAACCTACACCACCGGAAGCACCATGAATTAATACTGTTTCACCCGGTTTTAAATGAGCCCGGTGAAATAGTGCACGATAAGCGGCTGTGACTGGAACACCAAGTGCAGCTCCTTGTTCGAAGCTGATGGACTCTGGCAATTTATGTACAGCCTCGACATCACAAACCATTTTTTCCGCATAGGATCCAGTTTTTCTTTTAGCTAAAATGGAAGCGACAAATACACGATCACCAGTCTTAAGCCTAGTGACACCCTTTCCGACTTTATCGACCACGCCTGCACCATCAAACCCAGGAACATATGGCAAGTCCGGATTAAAAAAGGCATAACCTCCAGCACGGATATATGTTTCAGCAGGATTTACACCAGCATAATGAAGCTTTACACGCACTTCCTTTTCCGCTGGTTCAGGTTCTTCAATTTCTACCCACTTCAATACATCAGGTTCTCCAAAGGACGACATTTGAATAGCTTTCAATGGACTTCCCCCTTTAAAAATTAAATTACTTCCTTTTAAACATAAAACAGTGGATGCAGGCATTCAAGTATTAACCCGATTATATATGTATGTTCATCCTTTAGTTGATTTTGCAGTAACTAGTTGGGTAGGAGATTGCCCAGCCAATTCTTTTTATCTTCAAGTTGACATTCTACTTGACGTATTAGTGAAAGCTGTTTAAACAATTGATACTCAAACCATTGTTTTACTTTTCAGCAACATATCCATTAAAAAATGATGTAAGCAGGTACACCTGTTAATGGCACTAAAAAGAGATAAAACACTTCAAAATTTGGGTAATTTTTTATTTTACTTTTATAAACTATTAGATTAATTAAATAGGGATGGGCTTATTCATTCCCATAGCAGTGCTTATAAGCCAACCCCTTTTTCCATATATTTCAAATTAAGTTTTTTAAGATTAATTATTATAGCCATTGTCGTCTACACCATTTTTTGGATTGCATTTTATATGTAATTTAAAAATCCTTAAAAATAAAGAAGAGCACATATTAGTTGTATAAATAATATATGCCCTTCTTTTATTCAATTAATTACAATTGGTAACAACTTCAAAAACTCTATTAAAAAAAGATTGATTAAACTAGAGTTACTCTTTTTAAATAAGTATGAGATTTTTATAAAAAAGTTTAATCAATTTCCTACTATTTTATTCAAGTTTAGAGCCTGATTGAGGAATAGCCTGTCAACTTTCCGAATAGCAAGGCACTTCGACCATAAACCCTCCAGGAGCATCAACATAAAAGGTATAGCAACCATGAGCATATCCTGGAGGCTTTACATCAAATCCATTCTCCCTCAAACATTGATTAATCTTGTTCACCTGTTCTTTATTTTTCTGAGAGAATCCAATATAGAAGGTTTTTGGATAGTGGACTTCTCTTCCCTTCATTAATGTCAACGCTAAACCATCGTCATCATACATTAAGGCAAATCCATTTCCTCGACTGACTTCACATGTCATATTAAAGAAGGTTTCTAAAAATTCTCGAGCAGCTGCGACATCCGACACGCTGAGATTAAGATGATTAAGTTTCATATTTCCTCTAAGTCTCCTCTTTTAATTTTTTTCTTCAGGTTCATTTTAAGCATTTTAGGCTATCTCTACATCGTCAATTAGAATGAGACTCTCTACAACTTCAGATTGATTTTTATTAAGGAAGTGTCATCATCACTTTTTTCGTTTGATGATCCGATTGTTGAATAAAAGCTAGTGAAGAGTGGCCAACGAAACACCCTATAGAAAAAAAAATCGAACTTTGTTTTATATGATCAATCTTTTTTATAAAACTACAAAAAATGTAGATGTAAAATAAAGCTTGGTTAAAAACACCCCGTAAATCCACATTTCACGTTAAAGTAAGTGAGCATGTTTTGAAAAACTTTGATCTAAACGGGCTCATTCTCTGAAGCACTATATAATTTTGATAAAAAAGTTTGATCACTTTCTGCCTATGATCCCAAACAATCACGCCCTTTTCCGAAATAACTAAGAAGATACATCAGCTCGTTTTGTGGAACAAGGCAAGCTTAAGAGATGTCTTTTTCTCTTCATAACATTAACCTTTTAGAGGAAGTTAAAATCTTCTCGTTTATAATATAATTCTCATAATAAAAGTCTATTAAAAACCGAATCCAGCTAAAATAACAGCTATCAAAAATATAATTTGTAAAATCGTTCGAGGGATAAGAGTAGTACTCGGTCTTCCACCAATGGTGGCCCCTTTTCGTGCAGCGCGAATATTAGCTGGGAACATAACAATAAGTAAGATTGCCAAACCGATTGAAGCAATACTTGATGTAATGGGAATTAATAGACCAATGGCTCCAACGATTTCAAGAATTCCAGTAATAGTCACGATGAATTCTGGATTTGGTAGAGCTGGAGGTACCATTTTGATAAGATCCGGGCGTCTCTTTCCCCAATGAGCCGTTGCTGTAAATATAAACATCAGAGCAACGGCCATTCGTAAAGAAGTTTCCCAATCATCAAAATAGGACAGTCCAAGAAAACCAATCAAGCGAAAAATCAAGAATGACACAATCAATAGGATAAACGGAGCCATTCGTATTCCTCCTTTATTAAAAACCTTTGGTTATCATAAAATACAAAATAATGACAGGTAATAAAGTAGCAGTGATTCCAAAAATAGCCCAATAAAGCGATGCTTTCCGGTACGCTTTACAAATGATACCGGTCTCTATCGATTTGGCGCTGTGGCGGATCATGCTGCGCTGTGCGGGCAACAGTACCGCCAACCATAGAATGCCGGTTAGAAAAAACAGGACCAACGAAAGGGTAAGCCAATTAAAACCAGACATCGAATACCCTGCATGAACAGCCATTAGACTACCGGAAACGATAATTAAAATTAAACCTGGCAGTGTAAATATAAAGTCGGCCAACATCACGTTTTTCACCGTGTTGTGAATGAATGCAGGCTCCTCTTTTATATCGGCCCGAATCTTCCAAAACGCTGCAGTAATTATATTCCCTAAAAAAATAACCGCCCCTAAAAGATGCAAAAACAACAGTAAGCCCACGTGGTCCACATCCTTATCATTTATTCTTTTTTGACCGCAGTATTTTGGTCATGAATGTTGCGAAATCATCTATGCTAAATTACGTGAGAGTGCTTTTAATTTGAATATTAATTACAGCATTTTATATATTTCACTTTATTGAATAGGATTTCTCGGAAGTTGTTACTTTGTTAAATAGTATTTTTTATATTTCTTAGATTCTCTATATCTCCATTAACTATCACATCAATATGAGCAGAAATAATATCAATATCTAAATCCCACCATTTAATTTCTAGCAATTCGTTAACAATTTTTTCTGAAAAACGACTTTTAAGTTTCTTTGCTGGATTTCCCCCAACAATAGTGTAAGGTTCCACATCTTGTGTAATAACTGATTTGGCTGCTATAATTGCACCGTCCCCTATTTTTATTCCAGGCATTATGAAAGTATCCATCCCAATCCAAACATCATTTCCAATTATGGTATCACCTTTAAACGGCAACTGATCTATCGTTGGCGTATATTTCTCCCAACCGTTTCCGAAAATATTGAACGGGTACGTTGAAAAACCATCCATTCTATGATTAGCTCCATTCATAATAAATGTGACACCGGGTGCTATTGCACAAAATTTCCCTATAATAAGTTTGTCACCGAAGAATTCGTAATGATATAACACTTGATCTTCAAAAGATTCACCATTTCTTGCATCGTAATATGAGTAATCACCCACAATAATGTTTGGTCTAGTAATTGTATTTTTAATAAATTGCACAACTTCATTTCCTTTAATTGGATATTTTTCTTTAGGATTAGGTCCTCTTTGATTATTTGATTCCATCGTATCTACGTCCTTTCATGATTTTAATAACAAACTTAGCCGACCTATCTTATTGCACTCCTCAGCGAACCAAATGGCACCGTCTGATCCTAATGTAATACCATGTGGCTCCGCATTTTGGGTAGGTATTGAATATTCTGTAATTTCACCTTCCGTTGAAATGCGACCAATTTGATTACTCCCCCATTCGGTAAACCATAAAGCATGATCAGGACCTTCTGCTATTGCGTGTGGACGAGCATTTGCAGTAGGGATATGATATTCACTTATTTTTCCAGAAGGAGTGATTCTGCCGATTTTATTCCCGTTAATTTCTACGAACCAGAGGGCGTTGTCAGATCCGCATGTAATACCAACGGGACCAGCATGTTTTGTTGGTAAAAGATAATTCGTTATTTCTCCCGATATTGTTATTCGGCCAATTTGATTACTTTGATTTTCAGTAAACCAAATGGCACCATCCGGGCCAGCTACAATAAAAGAGGGGTAGGAGTCAGGATTCGGTAAATCATACTCAATTATTTCACCTGATGATAAAATTCGCCCTATTCTATTTCCATTCATTTCCGTAAACCAAATGTCTCCATTGTGCCCTTCCGTTATTCCAAAGGGAGCAGAATCTGAGCACGGTAAAACATATTCGATCATTTCGCCTGTTACTGTCAGTTTTCCAATTTTATTCGCCTTATTTTCCGTAAACCATACATCACCTTGGGTTGTGGAGGTTATAGACAGCACACCAGCATTGGATGTAGGAATAACGAAATGAGTGACTTCGCCGTTAACAGTCATTCGACCAATTTGATTAGCTCTATGTTGTGTAAACCATAGCGCACCATCTTTTCCTATCGTTATTCCATAAGGGCCAGAATCTATGTCAAGAAGTTCATATTCCTCAATCTTTACAATCATGTAGTTCCTCCTTTTCTTTATAGGGAATGTTTTAGGTTAGAATATAGTCCACTTAACAAATTAGCCAAGTGGTTTATTGGATCATGACAAGTTTTCTTCTAGATGAATAATTTTTTTAACGATTTCTTTTCGATTAATTTCTTTTAAAGGAAGGAACCTTGGTGGCGCTGGAATGTTAAAGTCAATATGTGAATGAGATAGCTCAAACAGTAGAGTTCCTATCTTATCTTTATGTTGATTTTCAATCACAATCCAAAAAACACGTTTTTCATGGTGAAGTGTGCCCCACTTAGCCTTTTCTATTGAATTTCTAAAATGCAGACACTCTCCAATAACAAAGTCATCTTCTTTCGTTTTTTCTGTAGACCGAAAACCATTTTCTTTTACTATTTTCCATATTGGTGGAATAAGTTTATCCAAATACATGCCGTATGTTGCATCTTCATATTTCGGAAACAGTTCTTCAAGCTCTGTGATATTCCTGTTCAGTACTTCTTTCCAGTGTTCTTTTAAATAAGTAGATAGCACTTCACCTAACTCATGGATCGTCATCTGCGGTTGAACATTTACTGTTGTCATAAGAATCCCTCCATTTTTTTCATCTTACAAATCAAGCTTACAACATTAAAGCCAATTCTAAAGTTTCTAGAAAAAATGGCTGAATTTTCAATACTTTATTTGATAAACTTTACATGAAGGTACAATAATTAAATATAGGAGTGTGCTCATTGAAAAAATTAAGACCTATAGATATTGCAAAAAAATTAAATATTAGTACAAGTTCTATAAGAAGCTATGAAGAAAGAGGAATTGTGCCGAAATCTGAACGGTCATCTACTGGTTATAGGATATTTACAGAGGAACATTTTGCCTATTTTGAGTGTATTGTAGCTATGTCTCCTGGGTTTGGAATGGAAATAACATCAGCTGTTCTAAAAAAATTGCAACGAAAAGAACTAGATGCTGCTCTTTGGATAATAAATAAAGCGCAAGTAGCTAATTATGAAGACAAAATAATTATTGAACAGGTAAATAATTATTTGGAAAAATTGACGCATGAAAACTCTATGACTACCGGAGAAGTGTCACTTAAGACAAATATACCTCCATCAACTCTTCGCTATTGGGAAAAGGAAGGATTTATTACGTCCAAAAGAGGAGAACTAAATAACTATCGTCTATTTGACACTTTCCAACACATAAAAATCTTATTAATGAAAATAACTCAGAATGCCGTTTATTCATATGAGGTTATTCAAATAAAAAAGGAGATTAAAGAATTAAACCAATATGATCTTAAGGAAGTAAGAAAAGTAATACATGATATTCAAAACCATATAGATAAACGTAACCAAAAACAGCTTAAGGGGATATTCTATCTATATAAATTGTCTAAAAAATTAAACCTGCATTGAATATATAGTATTTTTCTATGATATTGTTGGCAACTTTAGAAAGTACATGAAAACACCACCCCCTTATCAAGGGATTAGCGTATTTATTTTTAATCGTTTAAATTTCATTCAAAAAGTTCTATGTATTCTCCTCCCAACATAGTAAAATCCTTTTCTACCAAACCCAATCGTTGTGCGTTATATTAACTTATTTGTTTTTTAATTGTTGGATGGTTGACATATCCCAATCCCATTATTGCCCAGAAGGTGATCCATTTGGTTTAACAATCTTTTTATTTGGGTAATCTTCACTATACACTTTGGAAAGGGAGGATATAAAGATGTTTTGGACAATTATCGGAATTTTATTTGTTCTTTGGTTACTGGGGTTTGCTTTTCATATCGCCGGTGGATTTATTCATATTCTCCTCGTGATTGCTGTTATTGTACTTATTGTTAAATTGGTTCAAGGATTTATAGCCAATGGATGAATGAACCTCTCCTAATCTATTGGAGAGGTTTTTTTTATGAAGAGAAGTAGTCCTTTCTTATTAATTTTTAGTATATATCTATCAAAGAATACTGCATCGTACATATTTCTTGTATAATATGATAGTAGATTAGATGGTTTGAAAAATACAAATATTTTAAGAAAGGAGCTTTATGATGAACCAAGATATCCTAAACCGAAATAATGTAACGATAAAAGGCAATGGGGAACGGGCTATGATATTCGCACCCGGTTTTGGATGTGACCAAACTGTATGGAAGACTGTATCTGAATCATTTGAATGTGACTATCAAGTTATTTTATTTGATTATGTAGGTATGGGACAATCAGATATAGAGGCATTTGATCCGAATAAATACAGCAAGCTTTCCGGCTATGTACAAGATGTGTTGGATGTTTGTTCAGCTTTATCTCTAAAAGATGCGATATTTGTTGGTCATTCTGTTGCGGGGATGATTGGTTTATTAGCCTCTTTACAACATCCAGAGTACTTTTCCCGTCTGATTATGATCGGGCCATCTCCCTGTTATCTTAATGAGCCGCCCGAGTATTTTGGAGGTTTTGAGAAAGAAGATCTGACTGGCTTAATCGATATGATGGAGAAAAATTATATCGGCTGGGCAACTAGTTTTGCCTCAACCGTTACTAATAATTCTAGTCGGCCAGATGTTGCAAACGAGCTGGAAAATCGCTTTTGTTCCACCGATCCTGTCATTGCTCGTATATTTGCGGAAGCTTGTTTCTTTGCAGATAACCGTCAAGACTTGCCGAAAGTTACTGTTCCTTCTCTTATTATGCAATGTTCAGATGACGTTATTGCGCCGATCGCAGTAGGTGAATACCTCAATCAACACATACCTAATAGTACAATTACATATATGAATGCAAACGGGCATTGTCCACATTTGAGTCATCCTGAAGAAACAATCCAATTCATTCGTGAATATATTGGAAAGATTCCCGATAAAACGATCCTAGAGGTGAGCGTGGCTAATGAATGAGCAATTAGATCACGCTCCTTGTGGTTTCGTCACACTTTCAAAAGATGGAATTCTGTTATCCATTAATCATACATTAATTCAATTGCTTAAATATGGCGCGGAGCAACTTGTTGGACAACATATCAATGTAATTCTTACAGGATCTGCTCAAGTATTTTTTCAGCTTTATTTCCTTCCATTAATAACCGTTCAACATCGAGTGGAGGAAATGTATCTTTCATTAGCAAATGAAAATGGAGAAGAAATACCAGTTCTCATGAATGCATCTCTAAGTCAGGATCCGGATGACGGAGTGATAACGTGTGTCATAATACCCATGAGGAAAAGAAATGAATACGAAAACCAGCTACTAATAGCAAAAAAAGTCGCTGAAGATGCTTTAACGGAAAAAAACAAAGCGATCATTGACTTAGAGGAAACCCTTAATGCCTTGAATAAAAATCAATTAAAACTTCTAGAAGTGAATAAGCAAAATCAAAAATTTAAAATAGATACACAAAACGAATTAACACTTGCGAAAAAAATACAAGAAACATCGCTAACTGAAGCCATATCCAATGATTACATTGACATTGATTCACACTATCATGCATCAAGAGAGTTGTCTGGTGATATTTATGGTTTCTATCAAATTAATACACATCAGTATGGAGTTATTTTATTAGACGTCATGGGACATGGAATTTCTTCTGCACTCATAACGATGGCCCTTCATTCCTTATTCCAACGGTTGATTACAAAAGGAGTTCCTACCGCTGTAGTGATGAAAGAATTAGATAATTATTTACATAATTTGTTTCATTCTAATCAGGATTCTTGGCATTATTGCACAGCAATTTATTTAATTATCGATACTGATAAACAAACCATTGAATATACGAATGCTGGTCACCCACCGGCTATTTTTCAGAATCCGGCAAAAGAGCAGCAAGAACTTCGTTCAACCTCGCCCCCAATCGGAACATTCGAGGGATTACGGTTCAAAACGGATACATTTAAATATGAAAAAGGCAGCAGAATTCTTTTATACACGGACGGTGTTTCAGAACCTCTTGGAGAAAAACATTTACGTTCACTATTAATGGAGAATTCATATAAGTCTTTGGATCATTTAAAAGATAAGATTTTGGAGTCCCTTCAAATTGAGGGAGAAAAAAATGATGATCAGTGTTTTATTTTGATTGAGTTAAAATAAAACGTATACACAATGCATACCAAATATTGATTCAATGAAAATTCAGGGTTTTAAATCATACGAATGATAAAAGTATTTAAATGAAACTTCCCAAGTTTTACTTAGGAAGTTTTCATCATGACAATCACTTATTCTACATTTTTAATTAAATTCGCCATTTCAATCGCAGATACTGCTGCGTCCCAGCCTTTATTGCCTGCTTTTGTACCTGCTCTTTCAATTGCTTGCTCAATGGAATCAGTTGTTAATATCCCGAATATGACTGGAATTCCTGTATTTAATGAAATAGCTGCTACTCCTTTTGCCGCTTCATTACAAACATAATCGAAATGTGGTGTAGATCCCCTAATAACCGTTCCTAATGTGATCACCGCGTCATACTTGTCTGTTTTCGCTAGTTTCTGTGCAATTAACGGGATTTCAAATGCACCCGGCACCCATGCTACATCGACATCATCTTCGTTTACGCCATGTCGTTTAAGTGCATCTATTGAACCGCTCAGCAGCTTATTCGTAATAAATTCATTAAATCTACCTACGACAATTCCAATTTTCAATCCTGATCCTACTAAATTTCCTTCAAAAATTGTTCCCATTATGAAAAGCCTCCATTTTATATAATTAGTTAATACTGCCTACTCTTTCGGTTTCTTTCCGATAATTGATTAAGTCTTGAATCGTAATCATTTTCAGCTGAAATTGATCCGCGATTATTCGCAAATCATTGACTCTTGCCATCGTTCCATCTTCTTTAATAATTTCACAAATGACACCCGCAGGCGACGCCCCTGCTAGTTTCGCTAAGTCCACTGCGGCTTCAGTATGCCCCGCTCGTTTTAGTACACCTCCGTCTTTTGCGATAAGTGGGAACACGTGGCCCGGTCGTTTGAAATCAGAAGCTATCGTATTTCCATTTGCCAATGACTGAATCGTCATTGAACGCTCGGTTGCTGAAATACCTGTCGTTGTTGAACGATGATCGACACTGATTGTAAAAGCTGTACCATATGGATCGGTATTTTCTTTAGCCATTGGGTTTAGTTGAAGCTGTTTGGCGATTTTTTCTTCCACCGGAACACAAACAAGGCCCTTTCCATATGTAATCATGAAATTAATAACCGATGGAGTAGCTTTGTCAGCTAAAGCGATAAAATCACCTTCGTTTTCTCGATTTTCATCATCACAAACGATAATTACATTTCCTTCCTTTAATTCATGTAGTGCTTCGTCTATTGAATCAAACATATCCATCACTCCTTATGCAAAGCCATTTTTTTGTAACAAGTCATAGGTTATTGATGTTTTATTTTCTTCCTGCGAATTCGAAAATCGAGAATGAACGAAATGTTCGATATATTTTCCAAGCATATCGCACTCGATATTAACTAAGTCACCTACTACTTTCTCACTTAGAATCGTTTCGGCTCGCGTATGAGGGATTAACGAAATCGTAAAAGTAGAATCGCTCACTACAAAAACCGTTAAACTAGTTCCATCAATTGCAACGGAACCTTTTAGTATCGTGTATTTGATTATTTCAGCATCTGCTTTGATTTCATAATATCGGGCATTACCAGCGTCTTTTATGTTCTTTACCGTTCCCACTCCATCCACATGCCCTGATACGAAATGGCCACCAAATCTTCCTTGCGGGGACATTGCTCGTTCAAGATTCACTGTTGATCCATTCTTTAGTTCTCTTAAACTTGTAGATTTAATGGTTTCAGGCATGACATCTAAATGAAATTCATCGTTTGAAAAGGAGGTAACCGTCAAGCATACCCCGTTAACGGAAATACTATCTCCATTGTGCATATCCTTCATTATTTTGTTAGCATGTATTGTTAATTCGACTGCTTGAGACGATTGTTTGATATTTTTCACACGACCAATTTCTTCGATAATTCCTGTAAACATATTCATTCACCACCTTTACACGGGAGTTGCCGTAATTCGAATATCTTTTCCAATCATTTTCACTTCGGTAATATCAACATTCGCGGCATCCTCTATTTCTGTGATTCCTTCACCGCTAAACGAAGTAGGAGCCGTTTTCCCTCCGATTAGTTTTGGTGCAATATAAGTTATCAATTGTTGAAATGCCCTTTCCTTTAAAAAGCTCCCATGTACTTCTGCCCCACCTTCGACGAAAATGGAGCATATTCCTTTTTCTGCTAAGATTTTTAGCATAGGTTTTATTTCTATCGTTTCTGTTTGCATATTAATGATTCGAACGCCTTTGTATTGATATGCAACCATTCGTTTCTCATCAACATGCATTCCCGTAATAATCCATGTTTCCGCATGCTGTTGATCGATTACTTTTGAATCGATAGGGGTTCGAAGGTGTGTATCAAGGATGATTCTTATAGGATTTTTCCCGCCACCTTCTAGTCTTGTTGTTAAACTCGGATTATCTTTAATAATCGTATTTACCCCTACTAGAATTGCATCGTGAATATGGCGAAAATAGTGGACATCCTCCCTTGCCTCCTGGCTTGTAATCCATTTACTACTCCCAGTTTTTGTTGCGGTTTTTCCATCTAAACTTGCTGCTGACTTCAATGTGACAAAAGGCAAACCTGTTCGGATGAAATGAAAGAATACTTGATTCAGTTGGATGGCTTCTTTTTCGAGTAAACCGACCTCTACATTTATACCAGCCGCTTTCATCGTTTCGATCCCTTTTCCGGCAACTTTCGGATTAGGATCTGTTGTAGCAATCACTACTCTTTTTATCCCCGATTCAATCAATAGCTTCGAACACGGAGGGGTTTTTCCAAAATGGCTGCAAGGTTCAAGGGTGACATACATCGTTGCGTCTTTTGTTCTCCCTTTAGCCATTTGAATAGCATGTACTTCTGCATGTGAATCCCCTGCTTTGACATGTGCCCCTATCCCGACTACTTGGTTGTTTTTTACAATCACAGCCCCGACTGTTGGATTAGGAGTGGTTTGACCTTTCGTACTTTTTGCAATATCAATGGCAAGCTGCATGTAGTATTGGTCATTCATTTTTCAAACTCCTTATCTTAATAAGAAAATAAAAAACCCCTAAAGAATGAATTTCTTCAGGGGTTACGTGTTTTTGGGTATAGGAAATAAAGGTGAAGAATAGACTCTTCCCTTTCCAAATTTATGTATAGTTAAAAAAGGTATGATATTGATCAAACCATTTTTTTACACATCAACAAAGAAAGGTAGAGAATTCCTCTTACCAATACTTTTTATTTTTTCCTTCTCCCATCCAGACTTTAACTGTCGGCTCTGGAGTTTCACCAGATCCACCGTTTAACAATTGTTAACCGGGTCACGGACTAAGAAGCATTGCAGCTTCATCACCGCCGGTAGGGAATTTCACCCTGCCCCGAAGGATAGTATTTATTTTAGTGACAATTATACAGAAAAAAAATAAATAAGCAAATAGAAGAATTTTTATTTTTTGAACATGTCGATGACGCTAGCGATATTTTCCGAACAATTTTTCAGATATTCATAAGCATTTGTCATGGCATCTTCGAGGGATGTAGCACCTGGGACAATTGAAAATAAGGCGTCGATTCCTTCTTCTCTTACTCTCCCATTTTTGTCTTCAATATATCCCGCGATTCCAATTACTGGAATCCCCTTCTTTTTTGCTAGTTTTGCAACCCCGATTGGTGTCTTGCCAAAGATGGTTTGTCCATCTATTTTCCCTTCGCCAGTAATGACGAGTTCCGCCCCTTCGAGATGGGTTTCTAGTTTCAATGTTTGAGTGATAATATCGATTCCCCGTTTTAATTCGGCATTGAAAAAGGCTAACATGCCGGCTCCCATTCCCCCTGCCGCACCTGCTCCCGGAACACTGTCAACGTTTTTATGCAGTTCTTTTTTTATGATGTCTGCAAAATGCGTTAAGCTTTTGTCCAAACGTGTGACCATCTCTTGTGTTGCACCTTTTTGTGGTCCAAAAATAGCAGATGCGCCGTTTGCTCCGGTTAATGGGTTGTCCACATCACATGCTACAATAAATTGGATATTTGATAATCGTGGATCCATTTGCGAAATATCAATTGTTTTTAAATCTGAGAGGGCACCGCCGCCAAAACTAATTTGTTCCTTTTGATTATTGAGAAGTTTTGCGCCAAGTGCTTGCGCCATCCCTGTTCCCCCATCATTTGTTGCACTTCCCCCTAGACCAATAATAATTTTTTTTACACCGTAATCCAGTGCTCTTAAAATAAGTTCGCCTGTTCCATAGGTTGTTGTTAAAAGTGGATTGCGTTTGTCTAAAGGAACATGATGAAGGCCCGAAGCGGCTGCCATTTCGATTACTGCAGTTTTTCCATCGCCTAGAAGACCGAAAAATCCTTGAACAGGTAACCCAAGCGGACCAGTAACCGTCTTTTCAATAATTTTTCCTTCTGTCGCATCAACGAGCGATTGAACCGTTCCCTCTCCTCCATCTGCCATTGGAAGTTTAATATATTCGGCATCCGGTATGACAGCAGAAAATCCTTCTTCAATTGCATTTGCTGCTTCTAAAGCGGTTAAACTCTCTTTAAATGAATCTGGTGCAATGACAATTTTCAATTTGGTCACTCCGATTTATTTTTTGTAAAATCTATAAATAACTTTATTTTCCTTTTTCTCATATGCATTTGGTGTGAACAATTTTAGTGTACATCAATTAGAACTACAGTGGAAATTTTCTATTTAACAATATGAAAATGGTAATTCTTTTATCTATGAAGTACTTCTTCCTTTAATTTTGTTGATCATGTTCCTCTTGAACGCTTTATGAAGCACTTCTTCTTTTAATTCTCCCGATCATGTGCCTTATAAACACTTTATGAAGCACTTCTTTCTTTAATTTTGTTGATCATGTTTCGCTTGAACGCTCTATGAAGCACTTCTTCTTTTAATTCTGACGTTCATGTGCCTCATAAACACTTTATGAAGCATTTCTTCTTTTAATTTTGTTGATCATGTTTCTCTTGAACTCTCTATGAAACACTTCTTCTTTTAATTCTGCTAATCATCTGCCTCATAAACACTTTATGATGCACTTCTTCTTTTAACTCTGCCGATTATGTGCCTTATAAACACTTTATGAAGCACTTCTTCTTTTAATTCCGTCAATCATATGCCTCATAAACACTTTATGATGCACTTCTTCTTTTAATTCAGACGATCATATGCCTCATAAACACTTTATGAAGCACTTCTTCTTTTAATTCTGCCGATCATATGCCTCATAAACACTTTATGAAGCACTTCTTCCTTTAACTCTACCGATCATGTGCCTCATGCACGTTAATCAAAACTCTCTGAAAAACAAAACAGCCTTAGAACCAGTAATCATGAAGGTTCAAGGCTGTTTTTCCGTCATTTTAAGCTGGAAAGCCAAGCTTATTCTATTTAATTGTTAAACTTGTATACTACATAAAATTCTCCTAACAGTACTAACTCTTTACTTTCCAATTTTAAAAATTGAAGTAAAGAAGCTATATAATGCATCTCCGGCAATGAAGCCCGCAGCTAAAATGGTCATAGGTGTCTCCGCTTCTTTTCCCTTCCATTTTAAAACTGAAAATCTGATTATGATTCCTGCTAAAACGGCCCATCCGGCAATGGGATTAGTCAATAATAAACCCGTTGCGAACAAAACACCCAATTGTCTCTTTGATCCGCCAATTAATTGAAGCAAGGCACCTGGGATTGCCCAAATCAATAATTGTTTTGCGATATCAGGAGAAACACCTGATTGGATTGTTGCGGCATATACATGATTAACCGGAGGTATCATCCCACGCGAGAAGAAGTTTTCATAGGTTAGCAGAACAACAATAGCTGCCACAGAAAATCCAATCATCCCCGCGAAAAGCTGCTGACGTCGTCCTTTCTTTTCAAACTCTGGATCTTGTCCATTCCCTCGAAGAATATAGCCAGTCTTTAAATCATAACCCATATCTGCAAACGCTACTCCTGTGGAAGCACTGAATCCAACTAGAAGCGCAAGCGCAGGGGCAGGAAAGCCAATTAATATGCCAATTATAAGGGTAATTAAAGCAACTGCAAATGCAGGAAACCACCCGGCATGCATTGCCGCAATTCCAACGATTAACTCGTGGGCAAATGCCGCAATAGCTGCAAATAATAAGAATCCTGCAATCATTCCAGGAGACATGTCCGTCAAAACTCCGCCCATAAATGCCAATGCCAACGCTATCAATAAATAGGCAATGAAACCATAGCCAAAGGCTTGTCCAATATCCTTTTCAGATCTGGTAAGAGGCACTGCCTCCAAAGATGCAGCAGTCTCATTCTTTGTTTTATCCAAAACAGTATTTACCTTATTCTTTTTAAAGATAAGGAAAACGACTTGTATTAATGCAACCACTCCGGCACCGATCATAAATCCATGTGGAATGTAATGCTCACTTATATCGAAGCCAAACAACGGAACAGAATATCCTTTTAAAAGCAGCCCTATCCCAAACATTGTTAGAGCCCAAATATTACCGATGAAAGCGACCCCGAAGGCTGACATAGGAATTTTAAAAATCGATCCTAATATCCCAATTCCTATACCAACACTCAATAATTTTGCTCGTTTTCCGCCTTCATCGCCAGCCTTAATTGATTCAGCTGTCGCAATTCCCGGCGGCCATGCTTCCTTAGCAGGAAAAACCTTCGTGTCAAAAAATTTATAAAGCAAGATGGCATCAGCGAACATAGCAAGCGTAACACCAATAAACAGTGGAATAACCAGTTCTTTTAAGCCTAAAACATATGGAATGCCAATAGGAAGAATCAAGCTGCTTGCCGCCCCAAATGTAGCCGCAGAAATTGAGGATTGCACTAAATTTTGCCTATGGACGGATTTAAACTTAAGGAATGCTTGAAGCGGAATCCTTGCAATCAGCATTGCAAAGATGGCACCTATAATTGAAGTATTTGCTGAAATCCCCAATGATGTAATTAATTGAACCCCAATTATTGCCCCAAAAATAGCCGTTGCAACGGTGATTAAAATGACCATTGGTTCAAATGCTGACGGATGCTTCTTTTCTATCATCCTCTTGTCTTTCATACACATCCTCCTGATTCTATCGTTTGTTGGTTTCAAGCTTTATTTATAATGGCTGCTGAAATGATTAAGATAGCCCTGTATTTCTTTTGCTTCCTGTAGTAGATGTGTTAGTGCCACTTCAAAATCCATTTCCTCTACACGATATTCCGGGCCGCTAATTGTAAGTGAAGCAATAATCTCATTTTGGCTATTGAAAAGAGGCACCCCCAAGCCAAAAACCGCATCGGAAAACTCCCCAACTGAGTAGCACCAGCCCTTTTTCTTTATTTCGTCTAAATCGGACAATAAGATTTCTTCATCCAATATCGTGTTTTTTGTAAAGGCTTTCATACCTTCCCTAGTTATTTCTAACTGCTTTTCTTTAGAGAGGTAGGCCATAATGACCTTACATGAAGCACCGACATAAAGGGGGGTTCTAGTTCCTAAAGAAACCTCATACTTAATTCGATGAGTGCTTTCCGCTATTTCAACAGTAACTCCATCCGACTTATCCAGCCAGGTTAAGAAGATGGACTCCTCAACCTTACCCGCAAGTCTTTTCATAATAGGATAGACATGCTCAGAGAGTCGCATCTTTTCCTTGACCATTTGACCAAATTCTAAAAATCGTAAACCGAGTTCATACCTTTTGGTTTTTGGATCTTGTTCCAAAAAACCGTATTTCTCAAACGAAGCAAGGGTTCTATAGACAATGGAATGGCTAATTCCCATTTCCTTTGCTAACTCCCTAACCCCCCATGAGGGTGTCTCTTTTGAAAAATAATTAAGTAGTTCTAAAGAATTATCCAACGTCTTTAACGACAAAAGCCCGCCCCCTCGAATGTGTCTCTTTATTAGAGACAGCGTTTCATTTAATAAAATAATTATATAATAATACCACTAGTTCAACAATAGGGAATTTTCTAAATAATAGATTAAACTAATCTGGGGACCTTCCCATCGTATGAATGCCTTTAATTTACCGTGGGACTGTCCCCTATTATTCTTATCTCTTTATTTCTAAAACCGTGTATGTTAATGGATCAATATCAACGCCATATTTTTCTTTAGCTTGGGCAACCGATATATAGCCATTTTTCACATCGCTTACGACTTTTTCGATTGGTCGTTTTAATGGGTTGCCGTATCCGCCGCCAGTAGCAGTAACTAATTGGGCTATATCTCCTTTATTTAGAGGATATCTTGCGGTAACGCCTATTGGCCCAATGATTTCACCATTCTTTTTCAAAATTCGAATATAGCTGGAAGACCCGTTTTCTCCGCCTTTCATACCCCATGGGGAAAATTGATGCCGCCCAAAGGTTGCAGAAAGCTTCTGGTTATCACTTAATGCCTGATAGGAACGAATGACGCCAGAACCGCCGTTAAACTCACCTGCTCCTGCTCCATCACAACGAAGGTTATACTCATCAACGAGAACACCATATCTTGTCTCAGCTACTTCAATTGGAATATTATAGGTCTCGCCATCTCCCATACAGAACTGTCCGCGCTGACCATCCATGCCTTCACCTGCACCCCATCCCCCAACAGATGGCTCAACAATTAGGAAAGGGGCATTTGTATCTTGATGCTGTCCAGATAATACTACCGAACATACGGACAATAAATGACCGGCGGTTAAACGTTCTGGTAAAAGAGGCGCCAATGCTTTCCATATCAATTCCGCACCGCCAATCCGCCCTTCGAAATTCATAGATACCGGTGCAGGACGTTCAGCTGAAATAATCGAGCCTTTATCAGCTAATATCTTTAATGGAAAAAATACCCCTTCATTTATACTGTTCTGATCTGGATTCATAATGGCTAAATACATAACACGTACACTTGCAAGCAATCCAAAATAGGAACAGTTTACCGGATTTGTCACCTGTGGATGGCTTCCGCGAAAATCACAAATGAATTTGTCTTCTGTGATTGTAATCTTGACCTTGATTGGGTATGGTCCCCCTTTTTCAGGATCTCCCTCGATAAAATCCTCCGCAGTAAAGGTTCCTTTTGGAAGGAGCTCAAGCTCTTTTTTTGCAAGCTGCTCCCCCTGTTTTAATAGATTATCAATAGCGGCCATAAGTAAATCTTTTGAATGTTTATTGCATAATTCTATAATTCTTTTTGCTCCTGTTTTTAGAGCAGCCACTTGAGCCCACATATCTCCTAAGGACAAATCCGGAAGGCGAACGTTGGCTGAAATAATATCAACAACGGCTTGGTTTACTTTTCCTCCATCAAAAAGCTTTACCCCAGTTAATTGCAGCCCTTCTTGATAAATTTCCGTTGAATCACTTGTAAATGAACCTGGATCCTTTCCACCCACCTCCGTCCAGTGGCCCTTGTTGGCAGAAAACGCCACCAATTCCCCGTTATTGAAAATTGGCATTACAAGACCTACATCAGATAAGTGAGACCCACCACCGACATACGGGTCATTAATAATGATAATATCTCCGTCATTTAATCCTTTGCCGTTATCAAATTTTTCGATGACATGCTGAACCATCGGACTTAGCATGCCTATGAAACTAGTAACACCATTTCCTTGGCTGATTAACTGACCTTTGGAATCAGTTAAACCACAAGCATAATCAAGCACTTCATATATAATCGGACTCATTGATGTTCTAGCAAGAGCGAGAAACATTTCATCACCAATCGACATGAGCGAATCCTTAATCACTTCAATTGTAAATGGATTTACTTTTACATTATTAGCAGTTATCATCTTATTCCACCCCCGTATCAATCACTAAGTTTCCATATTGATCCATTTCTAAAGATTGATTAGCATAAATAACAGTAGTCGCTGAACGCTCTTCAATGATTGCTGGACCTGCAATTTTCATGCCCGGCTCCATTTGTCCGCGGTCATATACAGGTGTTTCTGTCCATCCCTCATTCTTAAAGAACACCGGTCTATTTTCCTTTAAAGCCTCATGAACTGGTTTTCCTGTCTGCTGTAATTTTTGTAGAACTGGTTTTTCAACCTTACCGAAGCCTGTTAAATGCAGATTGACAATTTCGGTTTGTGCATCAGGCAATTTAAACGTGTAATTTTGTTCGTGAAGCTGATGGAATCTAGCAATAATTTCTTCTATGATTTCTTCTGTCCATTCAGTATTTGGGACAGGAACCTTCACTGTATGCTCTTGGCCGATATATCTCATATCGGCAAAACGATTAAATACAATCTGACCCTTATCCATACCTTCTTCGATAAACTGATGATAGGCTTGGTCAATCATTATCTCCCATTCTTTATTGATTGCCGTTAAATCAATATCGTTTAATTGCTTAATATGTGTTTGAATATAATCGTGGCGAAGATCAGTCATTAACATTCCCCAGGCTGAAAAAACAGATGAGGCGACAGGGATAATGACCCTCTTCACTCCTAATTCCTGCGCAAGTGCTGATGCATGCATGGAGCCTCCGCCCCCAAAGGCAATCATTGTGAAATCCTTAGGATCATACCCTTTGCGAATAGAAATTAATTTAAGTGCGTTGAGCATATTAGAATTAGCAATGTCAATAATACCCATTGCTCCTTCTTCCATTGTCAGGTCATAGTGAGAAGAAACCTTGTTCTCTATTGCCTGTTCTACTTTTGCTAAGTCAACTTCATAATCAAAGTTTTTCTTTGAAAGACGCCCGGTCACTAGATTAGCGTCTGTTGTTGTTGGCTCTTCACCACCTTGCCCGTATGCAACAGGACCAGGAATAGCTCCTGAAGATTGCGGTCCGACCTTTAAAGATCCCGTAGGATCAATCCACGCAATTGAACCGCCGCCATTTCCAATTTCGACAATATCAACAACCGGGACCTTAATAGGATAGCCCGCAGACTTTTCAGTTTTTTCGATGTAATAGTCTGTTGAAACCTTAACCTCACTATTAGTAATTAGTGAACACTTTGCTGTTGTCCCGCCAATATCAAATGCAATAATATTTTTCTCACCTAAAATTTGACCAAGTATCGCTGCTCCATATATCCCTGCAACAGGTCCCGATTCAACCATATTTATAGGTGAATGCTTTGCACCTTCAAAGGTAGTTGCGCCACCATTTGATTGCATGATATAGGTACTGCCGTTAACCCCATGGTTTTCCAGTTTTTTATTTAGCTTATCAATATAAGTGCCTGCAATTGGTTTCACATAGGAATTGAGAACCGTTGTGTTCGTTCTTTCGTATTCACGCCATTCCTTGGTAATCTCATAGGAAGCGGTTACAGCAATCTCGGGCCATAATTGCTTAATTAGTTCAACCGTTCTTATCTCATGAACAGGATTTATATAGGAGTGCAAGTAACAAACTGCAATTGCATCTACTTTTTCTTTTTTAAACAATGATAGAATGTCGGGAATTTGATCCTCATTTAAAGGACTTAGAACCTCCCCTTTATAATTTAAACGTTCATCTACTTCCAATCTTAAATACCTTTCGACAAATGGCTTAGGCTTTTGATAGCGAAAATTGTACAAATCTGGCCTGTTTCCCCTAGCAATTTCCAGAACATCTCTAGTTCCTTTTGTTGTGATCAGTCCAACCTTTACACCCTTCCGCTCCGTTAATGCGTTAATAACTACTGTTGAGCCATGAATAAACATATCAATGGATTTTGGTGTGATTCCGCTTTTTTCAATTACATCTATTACCCCTTTTTCAAATTGAGAGGGTGTTGTATGAGCCTTCGCTACTCCAAACGTTCCATTATCATCAACATACACAAGATCAGTAAATGTTCCCCCAATATCTGTAGCAACTCTCATGTAAAAACCACCTTTGTTAAATTTTTTGTGGGATAAAACTTATGTCTCTATATTAGAACCATTGGTTCATATATTATATATTCCTATTATATTTAATTTATAGAAAGTTATCAATATTTTAAGTAAGTTGATTATTTGAATGCATATTCGAATTTTCTAAAAAAGATATTATGGAGGTTCTTGAAATGATACAGTCTGATGTTCCACTTCCGTTATGCATTTTTAGGAATTCTGTGGGGGGATGAAAGAAATGCTTTCTATAATGTGTTAATGATGAGTATTTGATCACAAAAACGTATTTACCCGTCCATAAAAGGAACGGGTAGAAATAATGATATTTAATTTTTGGATTAATTAACAATAAGAGTACGATTGAGGATCACGAAAGGTAAGTTGTCTCACTATCTCGTTTTAATATTGGGGTTTCCATCTTTTTTGCAGTTGTTTTCGGATGTAAAAGCTAGGATCATTCTCATTTGCTAACAAGATCAATCAAAATATCTCTTGAATGCATTATGAAGTACTTTTTCCTCTAATTACGTTAACCATGTTCCTTTTGGATGCCTTATGAAGCACATCTTCTTTTTATTTTGTTTATCATGTACCTCCTTAACGCTTTATGAGGCACTTCTTTCTTTTATTTTGTTTATCATGTACCTCCTAAGTGCCTTATGAAGCACTTCTTTCTTTTATTTTGTTAATCATGTATCTCCTTAACGGATTAAGTCCATATAATTGTGTAAAAAGAAAAGAGTCATTTTAATCCCTCTTGGAAACAATGTTTTCAACGACGATAAACAATGAAAAGAGGAATATAGAATGACCCAATTACAGTTTAACCTAGATATGGATCTTTTAAAAGAATCTGTTTTGAATTCCAATATTGACGCAGTTATTAAATCAGCGATTGTTTTAGTTTTAAATGAGTACATGGAAAAGGAAAGAGATGATTATTTACATGCGGACGCTTATGAACGCTCTCCTGAACGTCTAGATTACCGCAATGGCTACTATGAAAGAGAACTAACCATGAGTATCGGTAAAATAAAACTAAGAGTGCCTAGAACTCGAAATGGGGAGTTTTCATCTTCCGTTTTTGAAAAATATTCTCGGTGCGACCAGGCTTTAGTTCTCTCTATGCTGGAGATGGTTATCAACGGGGTTTCTACCCGTAAGGTTACGCACATAGTAGAACAACTTTGTGGCGAAAATATCTCGAAGTCATTCGTTTCTTCCCTTACTCAGAAGCTTGATCCTATCGTCAATGATTTAAAACTACTTTTAAATATAACATACTATCCATTTTTTTTTGGATGCAATGTATATAAAAGTAAGAGAACATAACCGTGTAGTCTCTAAAGCTGTTTATATTGCCACAGCTATTACGGATCACAAAAAGCGTGAAATACTTGGTCTAAGTGTAGATCACGCTGAAAGTTTTGAGAGTTGGAGCCATTTTTTAAACAACTTAAATCACGAGGTCTTCAATCTCCAAAGTTAGTGATTTCAGATGCTCATCAAGGACTACAAAAAGCCATTCAACGAGAATTCATTGGAACTAGCTGGCAAAGGTGTAACGTACATTTTAAACGAAATATCATTGAAAGACTACCTAAAAAAGACTCCGCCGATATTCGAATGATGATAAAGCGTATTTTTGAAGCGGTCACTATCGAAGACACCCGGAAATGTAAAGAGGAGCTGATGGATCAGTTTGGTGAAAATTCTAAGTATAAACAGGCACTCTCTATTTTAGATGAAGGGTTCGAAGATACCATTCAATACATGGAGTACCCGGAAGATATACGATGTCACATTCGTAGTACAAATTCTCTTGAACGTTTAAACCAAGAAGTACGTCGAAGAGAAAGAGTTATCCGTATCTTTCCAAATACACAGTCTGCTTTTCGTTTAGTTGGAGCTGTTTTAATGCATTATCAAGAGACCGTATATTCAAAACAAAAATCTATTAAGAGATAGCTATGTTTCATTTTTAAGGTAACTTCCATTCTTGGATTATTCCATATCCAGTCAAGGCTATCAAAGGAAAACCACCTTTGACACCCTTGACTGGATATGGAGTAAAAGACGCATGGAAGTTTCGCTCAAAAAATGTAAAGGGGAAGGATTAACCCCAAATATCATAACAGGTTGAAAACATTGTATAAGGATTTTACACAATATTAAGGACTTGACTCCTTAACGCTTTATGAGGCACTTCTTTCTTTTATTTTGTTCATCATGTACCTCCTTAACGCTTTATGAGGCACTTCTTTCTTTTATTTTGTTAATCATGTACCTCCTTAACGCTTTATGAGGCACTTCTTTCTTTTATTTTGTTTATCATGTACCTCATAAGTGCTTTATGATGCACATCTTCTTTTTATATTGTTAATCATGTACCTCCTTAACGCTTTATGAAGCACTTCTTTCTTTTATTTTGCTAATCATGTACCTCATAAGTGCTTTATGAAGCACTTCTTTCTTTAATTTTTATTATCATATATCTTATGAACATTCCATGAGGTACATTTTCATAAAATATTGTTTATGATATGATTCCAGCAGCAAAAATAAGCCCTCTCACCGAGAAGGGCTTTTCATTTTACTTTTCAATTAAATACTTTTTCCTCTTCCTGCTTAAAAAAGCTTTTCATCGCATGGAAGACGTCTGCTTTTTGCTTTAATATGAAGTATCGGAATTTATCATTTTTAATATTTTTATAGGCAGACATAAGAGTCGAATGGCGATTATATTGATTTACCTCACCGTAACCAAACATATTTGATACTTTCATTAATTCCTCAACTAGTTTGACACAGCGCGGATTGTCGGAGGTAAGATTATCCCCGTCTGAGAAGTGGAATGGATAAATATTGTATCGGGATGGTTCGTATTTTTCGTCGATTAAACTGATTGCTTTCCGATAGGCCGAGGAACATATCGTTCCACCACTTTCACCTTTGGAAAAAAAGTCTTCTTCTGAAACAACTTTTGCTTCCGTATGGTGGGCGATGAATTCGATATCGACCGTTTCATATTTTGTCCGTAAGAAGCGGGTCATCCAGAAGAAGAAGCTCCGGGTCATATATTTTTCCCAGACGCCCATGGAACCACTTGTGTCCATCATGGCGAGGACGACGGCCTTAGATTCAGGTTTTTGAATTTCATTCCATGTTCTAAACTTCAAATCTTCTTGGACGATTGGATGAAAACTTGGTTTACCGCTTATCGCATTTCGTTTGAATGCCGTCATCATCGTTCTTTTTTTATCAATATTGCCCATTAATCCGGTTTTGCGGATATCATTGAATTCGATGTCTTCAATTGTATTTAAATCTTGCTCTTTTCGTTGTAAATTCGGTAATTCCAATTGTTTAAATAATTCCTCTTCAAGCTCCATTAACGATACTTCTGCTTCATAATAATCTTCACCCGGCTGGTCGCCTGCCCCATCGCCTTTACCTGGCCCTTTTTGTGGCGCACCATCTCGTGCGACAACATCACCTACCTGACTCTCGCCGTCCCCCTGACCGACATGCTTATTCTTATCATAATTATAGCGTATTTTGTATTCATCCAATGATCGAATCGGAATTTTGACCACATCACGGCCATCTGACATGATGATGCTTTCTTCTGTTATAAGGTCAGGCAAATTATTACGAATCGCTTCCTGTACCTTTTCTTGATGTCGTTTTTGATCATCATGTCCTTTACGGTGGAGGGACCAATCTTCACTTGAAATAACAAACTGCTTGTGCTCTGATTCAGTCATAATATTCCCCTCCTACATTTTTTTTAAAAACTTTCACCATATCTCCCTTATATGCATACAATATTTTGGCTGTGTATTTAAGGAATGTATAAAAAAATTATGGATTACTTTATCCTATGCAAGAAGTTAAGATTATTTACAAAAAATTATTATAATAAGGTAATTGTCTAATATGATTGGACGAGCTATCATTAATAATTTCTATTAAAAAAATCAGCCCTGTTTAATACGCAGACAATTGTTCAGGAAATCAAATAAACGTAGAAAAAACCAGGCAACGATGCCCGGTCCTTTTTTTACTCTGTTTGCATAAAAGCATGGGGGGTAAATGATTGCCAATTAGCCAAGTTTTTGCGATCAGGTGCATGGGGCGGTTCTTCCATCCATTCCCGTTCGACTATCATTTCCATGATCATCAATATAAGCGGAAATTTTCCGGTTATATAGCAGAATAGAGCCCGGTTCGGAGTATATAAGCGGATGTTTTCCGGTTAAGCAAAGCAAAATTACTTATTTTCACGTTTTTAGCGTTAATAGTCGGAATCCTTCCGCCTATTTAAAGTATTTTCAGTGCTATTTACTATTTAAGAGAAATTTCTCCGCTTATTATCAAACTCAATTTTGCTTCTAATGAACTTATACAACTTCTCCTTTAATTAAGCAAAAAAGACAAAATGCTAGACATCCTATGTTATTTGTACTGCGATTTTAGATTTACCGGACCTACTTCCCTATAGACTGATTATAAATTATCGATTTAACAAACTTCCTACGTATCTTAACAATTCATTTGCAGATGTTGAATTATAGCCATGCTCATCAACTAGTCGTGCAACCACTTCATTAATCTTTTTCAGCTGTTGTTCATCAGGAGTTTTCGAAGAGGTCGTGATTTTTACAACATCCTTTAAGTCGGCGAAAAGTTTCTTCTGAATCGCTTCACGGAGACGATCATGGGAATTATAATCAAATCGTTTTCCTTTTCTTGCATAGGCGGAAATACGGATAAGAATTTCTTCTCTAAATGCTTTTTTGGCATTTTCGGATATGCCTATTTGTTCTTCAATTGATCTCATTAGCTTTTCATCCGGATTGATTTCTTCACCAGTTAATGGATCATACAGCTTTGCCTTGTTACAATACGCTTCGACATTATCAAGATAGTTATCCATTAATGTTTTCGCGGATTCCTCATAGGAATAAACAAATGCTTTTTGGACTTCTTTTTTCGCAATTTCATCGTATTCTTTTCGAGCTAAAGAAATAAAGTTTAAATATTTTTCTTTTAATTCGGTCGTGATTGATGGATGCTGATCCAACCCTTCCTTTAAAGAACGAAGAACATCTAACGCATTAATCGTAGAAACTTCTTTGCGGATAATAGTGGATGAGATTCGATTAATGACATATCTTGGATCGATTCCACTCATTCCTTCTTCCTGATATTCCTTTTTTAATTCATCAATGTCGGCAGAGTTAAATCCTTCCACATTTTCCCCATCATACAATCGCATTTTTTTAATGAGGTCGATATCTCCGCGCTTTGGTTCCTTAAGCCTTGTAAGAATAGAAAACATCGCTGCAATTTTTAGCGTATGCGGGGCAATATGAACATTGGCGACATCACTTTCATTAATCATTTTTTCATAAATCTTTTCTTCTTGTGTAACCTTTAAATTGTATGGTACAGGCATAACAATGATCCGTGAATGAAGGGCTTCATTTTTCTTGTTTGAAATAAATGAACGATATTCTGTTTCATTTGTATGTGCAACGATCAGTTCATCAGCGGAAATTAAGGCAAATCTGCCTGCTTTAAAATTTCCTTCCTGTGTTAATGAAAGTAAATGCCAAAGAAACTTTTCATCACATTTAAGCATCTCTTGAAACTCCATTAACCCACGGTTTGCTTTATTTAATTCCCCGTCAAACCGATAAGCCCTTGGATCAGATTCGGATCCGTATTCGGCGATGGTGGAAAAATCAATGCTTCCCGTTAAATCGGCAATGTCCTGAGACTTTGGATCCGACGGGCTAAATGTACCAATCCCGACCCTACGATCTTCAGAAAATAAAATACGTTGAATCAGAACATCTTCAATCCGACCGCCATACTCCTCTTCCAAACGCAGCATGTTTAGTGGCGAAAGATTTCCTTCAATTCGTATTCCATATTCCTCATGGAATTCCTTACGTAAGTGATTGGGAATGAGATGGAGTGGATCTTCATGCATCGGACAACCTTTAATTGCATAGATCGCACCATTTTCTGTCCGGGTGTATGCTTCCAGCCCTCTTTTTAGCATCGTCACTAATGTTGATTTCCCCCCGCTTACAGGACCCATTAATAATAAAACACGCTTACGGACATCTAAGCGTTTTGCTGAAGGGTGGAAATATTCCTCGACTAATTTTTCTAAAGCTTCTTCCAATCCAAATAATTGATTGCTGAAAAATTGATACTTCTTCTTCCCATTTTCTTCTTCAACACCAGCATCTTTTATCATATTGTAAACACGAGAATGTGCAGACTGTGCCACCCATGGCTTTTCTTTCAGTAATTCTAAATATTCACCAAATGTACCTTCCCACTGCAGTTTTTCCTCTTCTTCTCGATAATGTTCTAGTCTTTTTAAAATATCCATAAGTACCTCCCCTTGTCACTTGTTGAGAGACGATTAATATACTTTATGCTCGTTATCAAAAGAACATGAGTAGAAAAGACAAGAAGATAACTCCATATTATGGAACAACCTACAATTGTCATCGGATTGTCTAGAAAAACTTAGAGGAAACATTCACTTTATAAATGAAATAGGCTATAATAACAAAAGAATTGTATTAATTTTGAAGGAGGCTTACATAACTATGGGAACATGGGTGATTATAGCTGTTGCTATTGCATTTTTGGCCGCTATCTTTACAGCTGGATATGATGATAAGCCAGGTACAAGCAAGTAATAAAAAAATCTTCCATTAGGAAGATTTTTTTATTTGCATGATTATTTTAAGTTTGGAAATCCCTGCTGTCTCAATGCTTCATATACTAAAATCGCTGCGGTATTAGAAAGATTTAATGATCGGACATTATCATTCATCGGAATCCGTAAGAAGTGGTCCTTATTATTAACTAATAAATCTTTCGGCAGCCCCGTTGTTTCTTTTCCGAACATAAAGTAATAATCTTTATTTACATCACTATAATCAAACGCAGAGTGAGGTTTTTCACCGAATGTTTCAATATAGTAAAACTCACCATTTTCATTTTTCGCAAAAAACTCTTCAATGGAATCGTAATAGGTGATATTAACATGATGCCAGTAATCGAGTCCTGCTCTTTTCAACATTTTATCATCTGTAGAAAAACCAAGAGGTTTTATTAAATGTAATTTCGTATCTGTTGCTGCACAAGTTCGTGCAATATTTCCAGTGTTGGCCGGAATTTCTGGTTGATATAAAACAACATGTATTGCCACTTTTGTCACCTCATTATTAAACTTTAGCCTTACCATTATATCATAAGGTGAAAATGTTTAAGCATTGTCAATAATCGTAAAAAATTTATATTTAATATTTGGTGTGTACGCAGAAGAATCTTCATACGCCCAATAACGCATCCGACTGTTATACGTATGGGCGTTAACGAGAGGCATTCCATACGCATCTTTCCCAGTCACAATCGTGTTATGATCAAATCGTCCATCCCCTTGGAAATCATAACAAATAACATCACCTAATTGAAGTTCTTCCGGAGAGCTCACTTCACGGGCCTGCAAGCCGGACTTTGATGTGGACAAATATAATCGCAATGAATTGGCGACACTCCAGCTATAGCTCCAACTATTTCCCCTCAACCACCAGCCTTGGCTCTTATTTGGATATCCACGCATCGGCGCTTCTCCCACATGCAGGCATTGAGATATAAAATTTGTACAGTCTACATCGAATTTTTTATACGCCGGATTGTAGCTATTCCACCAACGTTCAGCATATTGTACTGCTTTCAAGCGATTATATCGATAAGATATACGTATATCTTCACGAACACTCGAAAAATCAGCATCCATTTTTTCCGGTGTTAAAATAACATCCTCATGCTCAATTTCCCTAGTGTCATACAGTTTATTTTTATAAAACGATGCAATATGGTGTTCAAGTTGTTCCTCAACATACATTTTCTCTTTTTGCTTAATTAAATATTGCATATGGACGTCAAATTTCACATAGGTATGGTCATCATCCTGCTGTTTATCTGTTATGTTTGTGATCGCCTTCACCTTAACAATTTCGGCATTTCTCTTCGCAGCCGAATCAATTTTTTTCGTCACTTTTTCATTTCCGCGCTCCTCGTTTTTCTTTACATATGCCTCTACAAGTGATTCAATATATGCTTTTATCTGATCTTTCACCGTAATCCCTCCTCGTATTCATACATATGTAGAAAGATATTTTTCAATACAATTCTAATAATTGAAAAGCAAAATTTCTCTTTGATTAATTGGTTTTCACAATCCCAATCATGTTCATATTGTTGAAATAGAAACAAAAAGTGAATATACTATTGCTAGTGCACCAACGGCGGGAGGACGGGCTATGAACAAAGAAGAACAGCTCATGATGAATTTCAAGGACTTATACAACAAGATAGTTTTGCTTAATAAACCTAAGATGGAAGACAGTCTTAAGGGGTATAAACCTTCTGAAGTACATTGTATTGAAGCCATAGAAAAAAATGGAGATACTAATGTGACAAAACTTGCAGAATCGCTTTATATGACTAGAGGTGCCATAAGTAAATTAACTAAGAAGCTTATAAAAAAAGATCTAATCGAAAGCTACCAGAAGTCTGATAACAAGAAAGAAATCTATTTTAGGCTTACTGAGCAAGGGAAAGAAATTTATAAAATCCATGAGGCACTGCACAAAGAGTTTCAAGAACGTGACAAAGTCGTATTTGAACAAGTAACCGAGGAACAATTTGACAGTATGCTTTGCTTTGTGGAAAAGTATCGTACACATTTGGATGCTGAAATAAAGAAACAAGGCATAACTATTAATTAAATCTGACTAACATTAATATTTATAAACCAAAGGCAGCCCAACTCTATTGAGTATGGGCCGCCTTTTTTATCGTCACATTTTAGTTGACCAGGAAACAAAATGGTGGTATATTTTGTTGACCAGGAAACAAAATGCATCTTCTGAGAGGAGAATAATATGTCAAAAGATAAAGTAAAAGAACCAGGATTACCAAAAGAAATTCTCACAGCTGCCTGGGCTATAGCGCTCGGAGCAATTGCTCCAATGCTTGACTCAACGATGGTAAACATCGCAATCGATAAACTAACTAAAGATTTCAACACAACATTAGAGACCATTCAATGGTCCATAACAGGTTATGTTTTAGCCCTTGCAATTGCAGTTCCAGTATCAGGCTGGCTAATGAACAAATATAACGGAAAGAAAATCTTCATCGGCTCAAGTCTTGCCTTTGGTGTGATTTCTGTTCTTGCTGGAATTAGTTGGGACATATCCAGTTTCATCTTCTTCCGCATGCTTCAAGGATTTAGCGCTGGGATTATTACCACGCTTATGTCAACACTCTTGGTTAAAACAGCCGGCCCCGAAAATCTAGGGAAAGTTATGGCAATCGTCAGTACACCGATGATCTTCGGCCCAATTTTAGGACCTGTCATTGGAGGCTTTATCGTTCACGGTGCATCATGGCATTGGATTTTCTACATCAACGTGTTCATCGTCTTAATTTCTGCACCACTTATGATGAAAGCTATTCCAGACTTCGAACCATTCAACAAAGATAGTAAACTGGATGCTTTTGGAATTATTGACGTCTCCTTAATGAGTGCGGCATTGATTTACGGGATATCGAAAGCAGCGGACCATGCCTCGTTCAACAATAGAGAAACGGTCCTATGGATAAGCATTGGCCTTGTATTAGCAGTCATTTACCTCGTATACAATCACATCAAAAAGAATCAAACTGTGCTTCCGATAAATTTGTTTACACACAAAAGCTTCCTGGCATCCAGCATCGGTTTGTTTTTAGCGAATATAGCCGTCATGGGACCTATGTTAATACTTCCATTGTTCTTTCAAAACTTCCGTCATTTCACTCCAATCGAAGCAGCGTTTGCATTAATCCCTCAAGGAATTGGGATGCTCGTTACACGGCCAATAATCGGGAGAATGATTGATAAGATTGGTGCGAAATACGTGGTAATGGTCAGTCTTGCTTTTTCACTTATCGGATCGTTTCCTCTTATCTTTATCACCGATCAAACAAGTATGATATGGATTTCCATCATATTGTTCATCCGTGGTACAAGTTTTGGAGGCATTATGCTTCCGTTGACGAGTGATGCTTATACAGGAATTGAAAGCAAACAACTTCCGGAAGCCGGTGTCGGTATTACTATCATTGAAAACCTTGGTTCCAGCTTTGGCACGGCTGTAATCGCAACCGTTGTCGCAACTGTTATAAAAGGGTCTCAACCAACTATTGCCAATGGCTTAAAGGGGTACCATGCCGGGTTTCTAGTTTCAGCAATCGTCCTTGCCTTCAT